>WTJB01000332.1 GCA_011526335.1 Candidatus Arcticimaribacter sp. | reverse complement strand
CGACATCGGCTTCTCTGGGGGTTAGGGTTTCCAGAGCGCGTTCAATTTCAGTTTTAAGGGATTCGTGTAAAAGTGTACGATCTGGATTAGGAGATTCTCCGCTATTCAAAACATCATAGAGGTTAGAGTCTTCTCCTTCGACCAAAGGTGCATCCATAGATACGTGTCTTCCTGAGTTTTTAAGGGACTCTTTTACATCATTAATGGTCATGTCCAATTCTTTGGCAATCTCTTCTGCAGAGGGAGCTCTTTCATGTGCTTGCTCTAGGAAAGCATAGGTTTTATTGATTTTATTAATAGAACCAATCTTATTTAAAGGCAAACGTACAATTCGTGATTGCTCTGCTAGTGCTTGAAGAATGGACTGACGAATCCACCAAACGGCATAAGAGATAAATTTAAACCCACGGGTTTCATCAAATCGCTTAGCGGCTTTGATCAATCCTAAGTTTCCTTCATTGATAAGATCAGGAAGGGTTAATCCTTGGTTTTGGTATTGTTTAGCTACCGAGACGACAAATCGAAGGTTGGCTTTTGTAAGCTTTTCTAGGGCAATTTGATCTCCTGCTTTTATGCGTTGCGCGAGTTCTACCTCTTCTTCAGCAGTGATCAAATCTACTTTCCCGATTTCTTGAAGATACTTGTCTAGAGAAGCTGTTTCTCTATTGGTAACTTGTTTGGTGATTTTGAGTTGTCTCATGAATGTGTAATGTATATATACTTATACGTTGAAAAAGCGAAAATGTTTCATTTAGGGCAAAAAAAATCCACTCATTGGAGTGGATTTTTTTATTCCTTGAAAGAAATTAGTCTTTCTTCGGTCTTTCTTTGCGTTCTGGACGAGGAAGTAAGGCTTTGCGCGATACTTTTTCTTTCCGTGTTCTCGAATCAATACCGAAGTATTTAACTTCTAAAATATCTCCTAGGTTAACGACATCACTTACGTTTTCTGTGCGTTCCCAAGCCAATTCACTTACGTGAAGAAGTACTTCATTTCCTGGAGCTTCAGTATATTCTACAACTGCACCAAAATCAAGCATTTTGATCACTTTAACCTCATAGGTATTGCCTACTTGGGGTTTAAAAGTAATCGAGTCAATCTTGGCTTCGACCATAGCAATACCTTCTGCAGAAGTACCTAAGATTTCTACAATCCCTTCTTCGGTTACCGGATCTTCATTGATAACGATGGTACAACCCGACTCTTTCTGAAGTTCTTGAATTACTTTACCTCCTGGACCAATCAAGGCACCGATATATTCATTAGGAATAATACGGTTGATCATTCGTGGTGCATGAGGTTTAACGTCTGCTTCAGGGGCAGCGATGGTCTCTACAATTTTTTCTAAAATATGAAGACGTCCCTGACGCGCTTGTTCCAATGCTTGGGTCAAGATTTCGTAGCTCAGTCCTTTAATTTTGATGTCCATCTGACAGGCGGTAATTCCGTCTTCTGTCCCGGTTACTTTAAAGTCCATATCTCCGAGGTGATCTTCATCTCCTAAGATGTCAGAAAGTACAGCATACTTTTCTCCATCACTGATGAGTCCCATAGCAATACCCGATACCGGTTTTTTAATTTGAACCCCAGCGTCCATCAAGGCCATAGTTCCAGAACATACGGTGGCCATAGAAGACGATCCGTTTGATTCTAATACTTCAGAAACGACTCTAACGGTATAAGGACAATCTGCCGGCATAACCTTTTTTAAAGCGCGCTGCGCCAAGTTTCCATGCCCTACTTCTCTTCTTGAGGTACCGCGTAACGGACGTGCTTCTCCGGTACAAAATGGAGGGAAGTTGTAGTGCAAGTAGAAGTTTTCTTCTCCTTGTGCAGTGGGTAAGTCAATGATATTGGCTTCTCTAGAAGTACCTAGGGTAACGGTAGCCAAGGCTTGCGTTTCACCACGGGTAAAAATAGAAGAACCGTGCGTAGAAGGGAGGTAGTCTACCTCACACCAAATGGGGCGTATTTCGTTGGTTGCTCTTCCGTCTAGACGGATACCTTCATTGAGTACAAGATCACGAACCGCTTTTTTCTGTGCGGCGCCAAAGTACTTAGAAATGAGGTCTGACTTTTCTTCTAATTCTTCTTCGGTATACCCTTCTTTAATGCTATCCTTTAAAGCGCTAAAGGCTTCACCTCTTTCGGCTTTTGAGGAGGCGTTTTTGGCGATGGCATAACATTGCTCATATGCTTTTTCTAGAATTACTTCTTCTAGAGCCGCATCATTGTCTTCTTCCTCATAGGTACGGGTTTCTTTTTTCCCTACAGCTTCAGCCAATTTTACTTGTGCCTCAATTTGTGCTTTGATGGCCTCATGACCAAAAGCAATGGCATCGAGCATTTCTTGTTCAGAAATTTCATCAAATTCACCTTCGACCATAGCCACTGAGTCGGCACTGGCACCAATCATAATATCTACATCAGATTCTGCTAGTTGAGCAGCAGAAGGATTGATGATAAATTCTCCGTTTAATCGTCCCACACGTACCTCAGAAATTGGGTATTCGAACGGGATGTCAGACAGTTGAATGGCAGTCGATGCAGCTAAACCAGCAAGGGCGTCCGGCATGACATTTTCATCATGGGACATCAACTGGATCATTACCTGCGTTTCTGCATGATAATCTTTTGGAAATAATGGACGTAAGACACGGTCTACCAGTCGCATGGTTAAGATTTCCTCATTGCTAGGTCGTGCTTCTCTTTTAAAGAACCCACCGGGGAAACGACCCGCTGCAGCAAATTTTTCTCTGTAATCTACAGTAAGGGGTAAGAAATCTACTGGGCTAGCTGTACGTGCCGATACCGCTGTGGCAAGCAACATACAGTTTCCAGAACGAACCACGACTGATCCATCGGCTTGTTTGGCCAATTTTCCCGTTTCTAGGGTGATGGTTCTTCCGTCAGAGAGTTGTATCTCTTGCGTAAAAGTTTTTGGAATCATGTTTTTTCATTTTAATTAAACCTTGTTGTTGTGTTGTTGTTGTAGGTTACCAATGAAAAACTTGAATTCAGCTTTTAATAGCCCAGGATGAACCTGGGCATTGATAGAATACGATTATTTACGTAAACCGAGTTCTTTAACGATTGCACGATAACGTGTAATGTCTTTGTTCTTTAGATAGTCCAATAGGCTTCTTCTTTTCCCTACCAATTTTACCAGTGAACGCTCCGTATTAAAATCTTTACGATTGCTTTTTAAGTGTTCAGAAAGGTGATTGATGCGGTAAGAGAACAAAGCGATTTGTCCTTCTGTTGAACCTGTGTCGGTTTTTGATTTTCCGTGTTTAGCGAAAATTTCTTCTTTCGATTCTTTTGATAAGTACATGCCAATATTATTTAAATGATTATTATGTATGCTTTTAAGCGGTGCAAATATAGTTTATTTTTAAAGATAATAAACGATTTTCCCTTTAATTGCGTAAAGGCTGATTCTGGATCAAGTCGATGTATAGATTGATTTTGTCCTTTAAGTGTTTTCTATGGGTAATAAAATCTAGGAAACCTTTTTCTAAAAGAAACTCACTTCTTTGAAAACCTTCCGGGAGTTCTTTCCCCGTAGTGTCTTTTACTACACGGGGACCAGCAAAGGCAATCAGGGCTCCAGGTTCAGAGATATTGATGTCTCCCAACATGGCAAAAGAAGCCGTTGTTCCTCCCGTCGTTGGGTCTGTACACAATGAAATATAAGGAAGCTTGCTTTCTGCTAAGGCCGCGAGTTTGGCTGAAGTTTTTGCCATTTGCATCAACGAAAAGGCACCTTCCATCATACGTGCTCCGCCCGATTTTGAAATGATCACCAGCGGTAAATGCTTTTCTATGGCATAATCAATCGCTCGCGCGATTTTTTCTCCCATAACAGATCCCATAGAACCTCCCACGAATGAAAAATCCATGCAAGCGATAACTAAATCTTTTCCATTCACTTTTCCGTGAGCACTTCTCAAAGCATCATTTAGACCTGTTTTCTTCTGTGAAGCAGCAACTCTATCTTTGTAAGATTTTGTATCTGTAAATTTTAGAGGATCTCCAGAAACCATATCTTTGTCCAACTCCTTGAACTTATTATCGTCAAAAATAATTTCGAAATACTCTACAGAAC
>WTJB01000138.1 GCA_011526335.1 Candidatus Arcticimaribacter sp. | reverse complement strand
CCCGTATATGTTTAGGATTTTAATACGTGGATGCCCCTGCATTTTATTTCTACGCTAATGTTAACAAAACATTATCGCATCGCTATCCCAGTAATTCCGTTCAAGAATTTCTAAATTTCAACCCCAAAAATTTATCAACTTGATAAGTTTAAATCTTACTTTTTAACAAGTTCTAAAATCGACATTACCCTTTTATTAATTGCTTCATCAGCCATTGTTTGCGTTGTATTTTTGTCCTGTAAAAATCAAACGTTATGAAGTTATTCACACTACTCCTTACAGCTACACTTTTTAGTTTTTCAACCGCTAAAACAACGCCACTAAGTCCCGAGCAAAAGGCAGAGGTCATTAGTGCTTTTGACACCTTAAATTACGTTTATTTTGAAACCGCTATTGCCAAGAGGCAATTAGACCCCAATCAATTTATTGATGGGAAGCCCCTTTTGATCCATGCCGTTATCAATGACCAACCTGAAATGGTTCGTTTGTTGATTAGATATGGTGCTAGATTATCTTCTACCAGCGATGAAGGACATGATGTTGACTTCTACGCAGACAAGCATAATGCTATCCACGCCAAAGCTGAACTTATTGTTATCAGAGCATAAATAAATATTTTCTACATACGTTAATTGAGAGGGCCCCTTTATAGGGGCTTTTTTTTATGCTTTATTCTCTCATTGTCTTCAAAAGACACTTTCGTATATTGTCATGAAAATGACAGGAAATATGAAACTAAAATTATGGATGGTGTTCTCATTAGTGGGGACATTTTTGTGGGGACAAAATCTTCAATCCGAATGGATGGAAGGTATAGCGCCTAGGAATATTGGCCCGGGCGGGATGAGCGGAAGAATTACAGCCATTGATGTAGTAACCACCTCACCCGAGATCATGTACGTAGGAACTGCTTCTGGAGGTGTTTGGAAATCAACAAGCGCAGGCGTCCATTGGAATCCTATATTTGATGATCAAATCACGGCTTCTGTTGGGGCAATTGCCATTCAACAATCCAATCCTGATGTGGTTTGGGTAGGAACAGGTGAAGGAAATCCACGCAATAGCCTTAACGGTGGGTACGGAATTTATAAATCTTTGGATGGTGGAAAACATTGGCAATCCATGGGCTTAGAAAAAACACGCCATATTCATAGGATAATCATAGACCCAACAGATCCCAATACAGTATATGTAGCGGCTATTGGTTCGCCTTGGGGCGAGCATCCAGAACGCGGGATTTATAAAACGACCAATGGAGGTAAAAATTGGCGGAAAGTCCTCTTTGCCAATAACAAAACCGGAGCGGCAGATCTTGTCATGGATCCCAACAATCCAAATAAATTAATCGCTGCCTTATGGGAACATAAACGCGATCCCTGGTTTTTTAACTCTGGCGGAAAAGGGAGTGGTATTCATGTCAGTTATGACGGTGGAGAAACCTGGAAAAAAAAGACAGACAAAGAGGGTTTGCCCAAGGGAGACCTTGGACGTATAGGTCTCGCTTTTGCAACAAACAAGTCGAATATTGTTTACGCTCTGGTAGAGGCTAAGAAAAATGCTCTTTATCGTTCTACAGACGGGGGAGATACTTGGAAAAAGGTAAACGACAAAAAAGACATCGGGAACCGTCCTTTTTACTATTCTGATATTTTTGTGGATCCTGAAAATGAAAACCGCGTATATTCTGTCTTTACTTATGTAAATGTTTCAGAAGATGGCGGGAAAAATTTCACCCAACTCATGCCTGCCTACGGGGTGAGCAACGGGGTACACCCAGACCATCACGCGTGGTGGATCCATCCTGAAGATGGATCGTTTATGATTGATGGTAATGATGGAGGACTAAACATTACCCGGGACGGAGGCAAAACTTGGCGATTTATTGGCAACATTCCGGTCGCTCAATTTTATCACATCAGTGTTGATAATGAATATCCTTATAACGTTTACGGAGGGATGCAAGACAATGGTTCTTGGAGAGGTCCGGCTTATGTTTGGAAGGTGCAGGGCATCCGAAATTCCTATTGGCAAGAAATTGCCTTTGGAGATGGTTTTGATGTTGTTCCAGATATGGATGACTCAAGATATGGCTATGCCATGAGCCAACAAGGATACGTGTCTCGCTACGATTGGAAAACGGGGAACAATTACATTGTTCGTCCTACCCATCCTGATCCAGCGGTACGCTTGCGATTTAATTGGAATGCGGCTATAGGACAAGATCCTTTTGATAATAGCACGGTTTACTTTGGAAGCCAGTTTGTGCATAAGAGCTCGGATAAAGGGTTGACCTGGGAAGTGATTTCACCGGATTTAACGACTAACGATCCAGAAAAACAAAAACAAAGTGAAAGTGGTGGATTGACACTAGACGCCACGGGGGCAGAAAATCATTGTACACTCTTGGTAATCGAACCCTCTCCACTGGAAAAAGATATGCTTTGGGTAGCTTCTGACGACGGGAGAGTACATACCACTACGGATGGAGGTAAAACCTGGAACGACGTTTCTAAAAACCTAAAAGGTCTTCCAAAAGGGAGCTGGATTACGCAAATAAAAGCGTCCAATAAAAATAAGGGAGAAGCCCTTTTGGTCGCCAATGATTATAGACGATTTAACTATACCCCCTATGCCTACCGCACGACAAACTACGGGAAATCATGGACTAGAATTGTAGATGAAGAGGATGTAGAAAGTTATACGTTAAGTATTGTAGAAGACCCTGAAAATGCAAATCTACTTTTCTTGGGTACGGATGACGGCCTTTATTATTCGATCAATGCCGGGAACTCATGGCAAAAATTTGATGCAAAGGTATTCCCAACGGTATCGACCAAAGATTTAGTGATTCATCCAAGAGAGCATGATTTGGTTATTGGAACTTTTGGACGTGCCGCCTGGGTACTTGACGATATACGCCCCTTGAGAGCCGTTGCAGCTAACGCTGCATTGCTGACAAAGAAAACCCATTTATTTGATCCGCCCAACGCCTATTTAGCGGCCTATCAACAGCCCACAGGTTCGCGTTTTGGTGCAGATGCCATGTATCATGGGGAAAATAAAAAGAGTGGGGCGATGTTTACCTATTTCTTTAATGCAGCGGAAACACAGAAAAATAAAGACTCCTTAATGTTAAAGATCTATGATGGGGAACGCCTCATAAGAACTTTAAAAAAGAAAGCCCCTGAGAAAACAGGATTTTACCGCTGGTATTGGCGAATGGATGAAAAAGGAGTGGCGCGCCCAAGACGATCCGTGCAAAAATCGAAAAGAGAACCTTCTGGGGTGACGGTAAAGCCCGGGACTTATAAAGTAGTCTTGGCGTACAACGACCAACAAACCGAAACGCGTGTTGTGGTAAAAACCGATCCTAGAATTGATGTTTCTACAAAAGGAATAGAAGAGGTGTATGAAGCTTCAAAAACCTTGGAAGCAAAAATGGACACTGCAGCAAAAGCAGTAAAACAATTGGCTGAAAGCAAAGCGGTATTGGCGGCTTATGAAAAGAGAATAAAAGCCAAAGATACTGTTGCACACAAAGATTTGCTTGAAAAATGTAGCTCTGCAAAAGCTTCCATTACAGAAATGATTGATGAGTTTTTGGGCAAAGAAGACAAAAGACAGGGGATCGTGCGAAATCCTAAAGTAACCGTTATGAGTAGAATTTATACGGCGGCACGATATATTTCTAGTCGTCAATCTGGAATTACGACTACAGAAACCACCTTACTCAAACAAGCAGACGATCATTGGCGTAAGGCCATCCAAACTGTCAATGAATTTTATCAGCAGCAATGGCCTGCATTGCGACAGGAAATTGAGACACTCGATTTGTCGGAGTTTAAAGAAGTTGAAGAATTTTAATCTTAAAGAAGGGGGAGGAGTTGCTCTAAAGCAATTCCTCTAGACCCTTTTAATAAAAGCGAAGCCTTTTTTATGGGGTCTTGTTCTAGATGATCTTTGGCCTTCTTTAGCGTTTCAAAATGTAAGAAAGGAGATTGATCTATAAATTGATAAAATATAGGCCCCACCAAGAGGACATTAGACCAGCCTTCCCTTACAAGTTGTTCAATCAATTTTAAGTGCTCCGCTTCCTTATAGGGCCCTAGTTCAAGC
>WTJB01000072.1 GCA_011526335.1 Candidatus Arcticimaribacter sp. | reverse complement strand
GTATAAATGCTTTCTCCATAAATTTCATCTCCCCCACGAAATTCAGGCGTCCAATTGAGTTCGCCCCCCCAGCGGTCTTCATAGAGGTAGCGCAGGGCCAGAGATCCTTCCTGTGAGGGAGCTGAGGTCCAGGAAAACTTTTGAAAAACGGAAAACCGTTTTTGTTGAGTTACATCGGTAAAATTATCGTTGTTTTCGTCAATAGGATTGTCATAAAGAAAACCATTGATTCCTGTAAGCGCGTTTACTTTTTCTCCCAAAGAAGTAGAAAAGCCAATGTCTGCGTTGAACTCTTCCCAAGAGGTGCCATAGATGTCACTAAAAAATCGTGGACTGTATTCGGGAAGCTTTGTAATGACATTAATGAGTCCACCCAGGGCTTGACTTCCATATAGTGTTCCTGCTGGGCCTTTGATGATTTCTACTTTTTCGATCATTCCTGTAGGAATACCATTGAGTCCGTACACACTAGCAAGGCTACTGACTATAGGCATACCGTCGATCAAGACAAAGGTGTAAGGCCCCTCCAAGCCATTGATATGAATGTCTCCCGTATTGCAAATTGAACAGTTGATTTGAGGCCGAACGCCATTGATAAATTGGATCCCTTCAAATAAATTCGGACTGGGGTTTTGTTGTAGAAAAGCAGGCGCATACACTTCTACCGGAATGGTGCTTTCTAATCGGTTTACGGGCTTTAAATTCCCTGAGATAATGACTTCATCCAAAGAAGTATCTGTGGCGAGAACAAGGGTGCCTAGATTTTGATTTTGTGAAGTGATTACAATTTTTTTGGGGAGAAAACCAACATAAGATATTACAAGTTCTTGGGTTTTTATGCCTAAACCATCCAATCGGAAAAATCCATCGGTATCAGTAAGCGTCCCACTTTTGTCGCCCACTAGGTATAGCGTAGCCCCTACAATGGGTTGTTTCCCGTCCGTAACCTGACCCGTTATTTGTGTCCAGCACGCGAAAGTACCCAGAAAAAACACCCCCAAAAATGAGCGTAAGGCTAGCTTTTTGATCACTTGAATTTTAAGCCAAAAATACGACCAATTCGCTTCTCCAGCAACTTATTTAGAATTTATCTAAATTAATTAGTCAAACCCTTTAACCCCCTGAACTGTAGTGTATTTTAAGGTAAAACGTTTTTCGGGATGGATGATTTTGTAAGCGGTTTGGACGGCCAAGGTCGCTTCATGAAAACCACATAAAATTAGTTTAAGTTTTCCTGGGTAGGTGTTGACGTCCCCAATGGCAAAAATACCAGGAATGTTGGTTTGATAATCCAAGGTATTGTCTACTTTGATCGCGTTTTTCTCAATTTCTAAACCCCAATTGGCAATAGGCCCTAATTTTGGCGATAAACCAAAAAGGGGCAACCATGTATCTACTTTTACCGTTTTATTGGGCTGATCTTTTTGTTTGATTTCAATGGATTCGAGTGTGTCCTCTCCATTGAGTCCAACAACTTCGGCATGGGTATAAAACTCAATCTTCCCTTCTTTTTTCAACTGCTGAACTTTTTCAACAGAGTCTTTATGCGCACGGAAAGACTCAGACCGATGCACCAATCCTACACTGCTATTGTTGTGTTCAGCAAAGTAGATGGCCCAGTCCAGCGCAGAGTCTCCACCTCCAGAGATAAAAATTTTCTTTCCGATAAAGTGCTCGGGTTCTCTTACCATATATTCTACCCCCTTACGTTCGAAATCTGCTAAGTTGTCAATTTTTGGTTTTCGGGGTTCAAAACTACCTAATCCTCCAGCAATCATAACCGTGGGGGCATGGTGTTGTGTTCCTTCAGAGGTTGTGACAATAAAACTACCGTCTTCTTGTTTATCAATGGTTTCTGCACGTTCTCCTAAAGTAAAACCGGGTTTAAATGGTGCGGCTTGCTCCATTAAATTATCGATGAGTTCTCCTGCCAAAACCGAAGGGTAGCCAGGGATATCGTATATGGGTTTTTTAGGATAAATTTCCGTCAGCTGTCCACCGGCTTGCGGAATGGCATCAATCAAGTGACATTTTAATTGCATTAAACCTGCTTCGAATACGGTAAATAAGCCTACGGGCCCAGCCCCAATTATAATTATATCAGTTTTTATCATCTTTATTTTTCAATAACAATTTAGTTCTTTTATTCATTTCAATCACTTTTGACTCAAAGTCCCCTTTTAGCGTTTCTCGATAATTGCGTAAGGTATCTAATAATTCATCTATTTCTTGTGGCAATATATGCTCTAAAAACTGTCGTATTCGTTTTGCCAAGGTAGGGGATTTTCCATTGGTTGAAATACCTATTTTTAAATTCCCTTTGGTTACGATACCTCCCATATAAAAATCACAAAGTTCGGGAGTGTCGGCCACATTTACCAATATTTGTCTTCTATTGCACGCTTCTTGTACTTTTTTGTTGGTTTCGGGGACATCTGTGGTGGCAATGACAATCTTTTTCCCATGCAAATCATCTAATTTAAATTTTCGCTTGATGACCTGTACAGGTTTATCTTTTATAAAGTTTAGTGTTTCTTCTCTTATAAAGGGTGCCACAAGAGTAACTTTGGCGAGGGGAGAAGATTTAAATAAAAACTCCATTTTTTCTAACGCGACATACCCTCCTCCAACAATCAAAAATTCAAGTTCATGTGCTTTTAAAAAGACAGGATATAATGGATTTAGTTCACCCATATCTTTGATTTTAAATTTTTGTACTGTGTTACAGTATCGGCTACTCCCGCACCAAAGATAATATTGGCGGGGTTATCAATGTTGTGTTCTTTTTGTTGATGTACAATATTTTCGAGGGTTCCAACAATTACTTTTTCATTTTTTGTTGTCCCATTTTGGATAATCGCTACCGGGTAATTTGTGGGTTTATGTTTTAAAAATTCATTTCTGATTTTTACTAAATTTCGCATTCCCATTAAGACAATTACGGTGGCATTTGTCTGTGCAGCGAGTGGGATGTCTTTAGAAATTTCCCCATCTTGGGTATGCCCTGTCGTAATCCATATGCTTTCATTTGCTCCTCTTCGGGTCAGAGGAATTTGATGCTGAGCAGCAATTCCTGTGTAGGATGAAATTCCCGGAATTACGTGGGTTTTAATGTTAAAAAGAGAGGCATAGCTAAGTTCTTCTGCAGCTCTTCCAAAAACCATAGGGTCACCTCCCTTCAATCGTACTACTTTTTTACCATCTAAGGCATAGCTGACCAATAGGGCATTGATTTCTTCTTGTGTTTTTTGGGCAAATCCTCTTCGTTTTCCTACAAACACTTTTTGAGCGATTGGGTTGTGATCTAATAATTTAGGATTAATCAAAGCATCATACAAAATTACTTCTGCATTTTGAATGGCTTTTAACCCTTTGATGGTTAAAAGATCAGGGTCTCCTGGACCTGCTCCTACCAATTGAATACTTCCTAAACTACTGTTGGGCATCGCGTTCTTTTTTAATCCAAGCGATAAAAGATTGGGTTTCTTTTATAAACACTTTAGTGAATTCAATATCAGGTTTTTGCGTTTCAAAGGCCTCAATACCCGCTTTGAATGAATGTTGGGTTTCTTGACTGTAGTTTGGGAATTCGGTATCAAAACCATTGATGATAGAGCCGTGACTATTTGTTTTAGCCCCTTTGGCAGTAAGTAGAGCTTTCGCTGCTCTTACCCTAGCATTATAGGCGTGATAAACGGCATCGCTTAAACGATTTTCTTCAAAGCTACCTAGAGCCCATCCGTAGGCTTCTTCTGCTTCGAATATAAGGGTTTGTATCAGGTCAATGGTAACGCCTGCACATTCGCCAATTCCAATGGCTTTTTCATATTTGGCTTCATTTCCCCAATCAATAAAATCAGAAGGAGCCAGCTGATCTGTTTCGCTGTAGTGTTTTAGGTTTTGGTAGAAATAATCCTTGGTTTGTCGGTCATAATACCCAAAAAAGTCTTCCTCTTGCGTTTTATTTTCCTCGAAATCTTGTAAAATCCAGCGCAGCACTTCAGGTGTTTTTTTGGCGGGAACTTTTAGTACTTTATCGGCAAAACGTCCTTGACCATTTCCTAAAACACCTCCTCCCAGTAAAATTTGGGTAGCAGGAGCGATATTTCCATTAGCTT
>WTJB01000282.1 GCA_011526335.1 Candidatus Arcticimaribacter sp. | reverse complement strand
CCTTTTGCTTTGGCTTCTTCTAGTTTCTTTTCCAAAGCTATCGTACTCATGTTGTAGGTAGTACCATCGATATCGACAAAATCTACCTCGGCATTGCAGTATAGGGCGCAGTTGGAAGAAGCCACAAAAGAAATGGGACTCGTCCAAACCAAATCTCCTTCGCCTACACCTAAAGCTAAACAAGCAATATGTAAAGCGCTGGTGGCACTATTGCATGCGTATGCATAATTTGCTCCGCAATAATCAGCTACTCGGCGTTCAAATTGTTGGATTACAGGTCCTTGGGTAATAAAATCGGAACGCAAAACATCGACAACTGTATTGATATCTTCTTGGGAGACGTCTTGACGACCATAAGGTATGACCAAACGCTCTTGCTGTTGCTTTTCCTCCTCTTTAAGGACAAGGATTTGTTCCTTCAATGATGGAATGGACCTAGAGAGAAATACACTGAGTTTAT
This sequence comes from Candidatus Arcticimaribacter sp., assembly GCA_011526335.1. Taxonomy (GTDB): domain Bacteria; phylum Bacteroidota; class Bacteroidia; order Flavobacteriales; family Flavobacteriaceae; genus Arcticimaribacter. The sequence goes on along the minus strand of WTJB01000282.1, from coordinate 3,665 downwards.
GATTACTTAAACTCATGTCTTTTGGACGTTGTGTTAAACCTGGTATACTTTCGATGCTTACAGGTTCAATCAAATTTTTAGAGTACCCAAAGGCATCGGCCAACTGACACCCAAATTCATATTTGGTAATGCGTTCACTCGAAGTCACATTAAATATACCATTGGCACTTTTTTCAACTAAAGGTAATATATGCTCTCTAAGACTCGCTACAGATACTGGAGTGTAATACACATCATCAAATAATTGAATGGGGGTATTACGCTCTATACTATTTAAGATTTTATCTGAAAAAGAAGGTTTGTAACTTGGCCCCCAGCCGAAAAAGTTGGTGCGGATCACCAAGGAATCTGGATGGGTATCCAATACAATATCCTCCCCTTGGCTTTTTGTTCTTCCATAAGCATTTACAGGGACTTTCTTGTCCTGTTCACTTGCATAGGCTTTCGCCCCATCAAAAAGATGATCGGTAGAAATATGCACTAATTTGACCTTGCTTAGCTTACTGGCTTGAGCGATGTTTTGTGCAATCTCGACATTGGTATATGCTGCTAGCTTTTCATCTTCTTCACAAGCTTCAACATTGGTCAAACCAATACAGTTCACCACTATATCTGCTTTTAGTTGCTGAAATTGCTTTGCTAGTTCTTCGGGATTTTCATAGGCCAAAACCACATTCCTTCCCTTATTTTGATCGGGTTCTCTTTTGTGAACTCCTAAAATAAAGTTGTATTCGGGTTGTTCTTCTCTAATCCAACTTTGGGCGAGCAAGCTTGAACCTCCAGCAAATACAATGGTTTTCATTTTATATTAAGCCTATTTTGTCTTTGTTTTCCTCTATCCATTCAGCCAGCTCCTCTGCATTCATCCATTCTTTATTGTTGTCGGAACTGTATAAGAAATTCTCAGGCACTCTTTTCCCGTCTTTGATACGTTTAGGGTCTTTCGACCAGTTGTGAATAGCCGGTAATATTTTAAAGTGCTCGTCATACTCGAAAGTATGTGGAGCATCTTCTACCCCAATCATTTGCTCGTGTAATTTTTCCCCAGGGCGAATTCCAATAATCTTTTGTTCCGCTTCAGGCGCTACTGCTTTCGCAATATCGGTAATGGTCATTGAAGGGATTTTTTTAACATAGATTTCTCCCCCAAGCATATCTTCAAAAGCATGCCACACCAATTTCACCCCTTCTTCTAGAGAAATCATAAAACGGGTCATACGATCATCGGTGATTGGTAATACCCCTTCACTTTTCTTTTGCAAGAAGAAAGGAATTACTGAACCTCTAGAGCCCATTACATTCCCGTAACGCACTACAGAAAATTGGGTTTGATCTAAACTTAAATGCGAACTTCCCGCTACAAATAATTTGTCTGATGCTAATTTAGTCGCGCCGTAAAGATTAATTGGATTACTGGCCTTATCTGTAGACAAAGCCACTACTTTTTTGATTTTTTTATCCGTACAAGCGTCAATGACATTCATTGCCCCATTGATGTTGGTTTTCACACATTCAAAAGGGTTATACTCAGCCGTAGGTACAATTTTGGTTGCTGCAGCGTGAACCACATAGTCCACTCCGTCTAACGATCGTGACAGACGTTCTTTATCGCGAACATCGCCAATAATAAATTTTACTCGTTGATCATCGCGGTATTTTTCTGCCATGTCCCATTGCTTCATCTCATCTCTCGAATAAATGATAATGGCTTTTGGCTTGTAACGGTCTAAGGTCATACGAACAAATTTCTTCCCAAAGGAACCTGTTCCACCTGTGATAAGTATAGTACTGTTTTCTAACATAGTATTAGCGTTCGAACAACAATATGGAAAGTTGATCGGAGGATTTACGATTGCTTATAATGAATTGAACTTTACGTTCAATCAATTTCTCTATTTTTTCTTCTAGTTGGGCGATGTAGGCGGTATTGAGTTGTTCCCCTATGAGCAATACTTCGATATTCCCCGTATCTAAACCTTTGGCATAATCGCCAATTAAATGAATTTGTTGTACCTCTCCCATTTGAGCCAATACGTGCTCAACAATATCTTCTAAACCCAAATGTTTAAACACTACTTTTTGTAGTATTTCAAACATGGGGTGCTTGGTATTGGCTTTATAGGCAACCTTATTGTTGTCTTTGTATTTTTCTAAATAACCTGCTTCCGAGAGGTGATTGAGTTCTTTTCGAATGGAGTTGGTTGATTCGTTGAACTCACTTGCTAATCCGTTCAAATACCCCCGGTTGGCCTGACTGATGAAGAATTTGATCAACAGGCGCAACCGAGTTTTGGAGGTAATGAGTTGATTAAGCACTATTAATTAATTTTATCTAGTACCAAAAGTACTCAAAATAATTTAATATCAAGTACTTTTTTTACTTTATTTTAACAAAATTAATTTCCTATACTGTAGATTTTTGGACTTATCTCTCTGTTTATAAGGGATCTCCCGTCTATTAGAGAAAAGGTATCAGCACATTTATTTAGGTAAGTTTTCCAGTCAAAATGCGCAAATTCGTCCCATTCTGTTGCTATTCCCGCTACCAGTGTCTGTTCAAGAGCGGCATCAATGCTCTTTTTTACATGAAATAAGTCAAGTAATTCTTGTACTTGTTTTTCACTTTTATTTTGCGCTTCAAAAAGTACTTTTAAATCCATGTGCATCCGCTGCGGGGTCACCATGGGATCGTAAACCTTAACCTGAATTCCTTTTTCCAAAAGATGTGCAGCAATATATATAGCTGCTGATTCCCTACTATCGTTGGTGTTCTTTTTAAAAGCCCAACCCAAAAGCGCTATGGATGGTGTATCTATTTTAGCGGGTAATAACTCAACTAATCGCTGTGCAAAGCGATTTTTTTGGTAGTCATTTATTTTAATCACTTGTAGCCAGTATGCTGCTACTTCGTCTAGGCCATAAGTCTGGCAGAGATAAACGAGATTTAGGATGTCTTTTTGGAAGCAGCTACCCCCAAAACCTACCGATACATTCAAAAATTTATTGCCAATCCGGTGATCCATTCCAATGGCTTTAGATACTTCTTCTATAGAAGCTCCCGTTTTTTCACATAAGGCAGACAAGCTATTAATAGAGGAAATACGCTGCGCCAGCATGGCATTGGACGCCAGTTTCGAAAGCTCTGAGGACCATACATTGGTGGTTAATATCTTTTCCCTTGGAATCCAACGCTCATAAATCGATACAAGCGCATTTACCGCTACTTGGCCACTTTGGGTGTCTTCTCCCCCAATCAATACGCGATCGGACTTATAAAGGTCCGCTATGGCTGTTCCTTCGGCTAGGAATTCGGGATTGGATAATACTTCAAAAGAGAAGCCTTTCTCGTTTTGATCTAAAACTTCTTTTATCTTTTCTGCTGTTCGAACAGGTAAAGTTGATTTCTCGATAACTATTTTTGGGCCATTGGCCACCGCTGCAATTTTACGAGCACAGGCTTCTACATGAGTCAAATCGGCTGCCATACCTTTTCCTGCTCCTGTCGTTTTGGTGGGAGTATTTACAGCCATAAAAATCATCTCGGCCTCTTTTATCCCACGATCAATATCTGTAGAGAAGAATAGGTTTTTATTTCTTACTTCAGCTATGATTTCTTTTAAGCCAGGCTCGTAAACAGGTAATTGATTTAGATCGCTATGATTCCA
>WTJB01000070.1 GCA_011526335.1 Candidatus Arcticimaribacter sp. | reverse complement strand
TACAACAAGAGGAGAAAAAACTCTTGGAACTTGAAAAACAGAGTAAAAGCAAAGCAAAAAGAGAGCGCAAAAAAAACAAAGAACAATGATTTTTGTGTAATTTTTGTTTAATAAAAGTTAAACAAAATATTGTTTTCAAACCCTATCCATTGTATTTTTGAAAAAAAAGAAAATGCAAAAGAAAATTGCGGGTCTACTCCTATGGATTACAACGGGAGTATTTGCACAGAACGCCGGAAGTTTTTCGGGTCAAGTAATTGACGCAGAAACACAACAACCCTTAGAAGGGGCAACCATCGTTATAGAAGGCACTTCCGAAGGGGTAATTTCGGATGCCCAAGGGTACTTTGTGTTTCAAGACATTCCTGCACAAACCTACAATCTTACCGCAAGTTATTTAGGATTTGAAAATCAAACACAATACAACGTTATTGTAAAATCTGTAGGAACATCCGACATTTTATTTAAACTCTATCCCAGTTCAGATCAATTGGATGAAGTAGTGGTTTCCAAAAGCCCTTTCCGAACCAACAGTGAAACGCCGCTTTCCACACAATCTCTGTCTGCCGTAGAAATAGAAACCTATCCGGGCGGGAATAATGACATCGCCAAAGTCGCCCAATCGCTCCCCGGTATTTCTCCCTCTATTGGTGGGTTTAGAAACGACTTTATCATCCGAGGGGGAGCACCCAATGAAACGGTATATTATTTGGATGGAATAGAAATCCCAAACATCAATCACTTTGCTACACAAGGAAGTGCCGGTGGACCCGTAGGGATGTTAAACGTCGATTTTATTCGTGAAGTAAATCTTGCCACATCCGCCTTTGGTGCAGAATATGACAATCCGCTATCTGGAGTTTTGGCCTTTGAACAACGCGAGGGAAACACCCAAAAAATGGCCACAAAACTACGTGTAGGTGCCAGCGAAGCAGGAATCACTTTAAATACTCCTCTTTTTAAAGGAGAAAAAGATCGTTCCAATACTACGCTAATGCTTTCCGCACGAAGAAGTTATTTGCAATTTATTTTCGAACTGGTGGGTTTACCCATTCGTCCAGACTATTGGGATTACCAATTAAAGCTCACCCATAAACTGGATGCATACAATACCCTTAGCCTTATTGGGCTAGGCTCAATAGATGACTTTTCTGTTGCTGCTCCAGATGATTTTGATGCGCAACAACAGGCGACCATAGAGCAGGTGCCCATTATACAACAACGCACAACCACTTTGGGGGTAACCTGGAAAAACAACTTTAAAAATGGACGGGGCCGTATGCAAGTCGCCCTGAGCAACAACCGCCTACAAAACACCCTCAATCGCTTTTCGGATAACGTAAACAAATCTGGTGTTTTATTTGAAAATGATGCTGTCGAAAACGAAACCAAGTTAAGGCTAAGTATTTTTCAATACGGCAACCAGTGGAAATGGTCTTATGGGTTTAATATCCAACGCTCAGAATACGAAAATGCCACGGTTAGTGTATTGAATAATTTCAATTACACCACCGCGATAGATTTCAACAAATACGGCTTTTTTGCCAAAGCAAGTCGTTCCTATCTCAAGGATCGATTGAGTCTTTCCTTTGGCCTCAGAGCAGACGGCGATAGTTTTACCACAGGGTCTAGTCTCCTCGACAACCTTTCACCTAGAATTGCAGGGTCTTACAATATCACAGAAGATCAGCAATGGAAACTCAACGCTTCTGTTGGACGGTATTATAAAATCCCTACCTACACCATGCTAGGATTTCAAAACCTCAACGGACAATTTATCAATCAAAATGCACGATACACCCGAAGCGATCATTACGTTATAGGCCTTGAATACAACTGGACGCCAACCGCCCGAATCACTCTTGAAGGTTTCTTAAAAGACTACAGCCAATACCCCGTTTCGGTTTTGGATGGGGTATCACTAGCCAACAAGGGAGGTGGATTTGAAGTATTAGGCAACGAACCCATCACAGATGATGGAGAAGGAAGAAGCTATGGTCTTGAATTTTTATTCCAACAAAAACTGACAAAAAACTTTTACGGAGTACTGGCTTATACTTATTTCTTTAGTGAATTTACCGGCACCAATGGTGTCCTATTGCCCTCGGTTTGGGATAGTCGAAATTTGTTGTCCTTTACAGGAGGATACAAGTTGCCTAAAAACTGGGAAATCAGTATGCGTTATCGCTATGCAGGACAAACCCCGTTTGTGCCAACCAATGTAGCTGCAAGTTTAGCGGCCTACCCAGAAATTGTCTTGGATTATAATCGTCTAGGAGAAGAAAAATTAGAGGCTTTTTCACAGGGAGATCTTCGTATCGATAAAAAATGGAACTTTAAGCGTTTGTCGTTTAACTTCTATTTCGAAATACAAAACTTTTTAGCCCAAAGCGTACCTCAACCGCAAGAATATGGTTTAGAACGAACGGAAACAGGAGAACTGGTAAACCCTCAAAATTTGGTTCCGATAGATACCAATAGAACCGAAACGCCTTTGCCTTCGTTCGGCTTTATTTTAGATTTTTAGACCCTTTAAAGATAAAAAGGAGCCACTAGTTTTTGATATTCCGCTGTACGCAGATGCTGGTCTCGTTCTAGGGTAAGTGATTGTTCTTGCGTTGTCTTTGACGAATGACGATCAAACACAACATACATACGCTTATACGCCAGATGAGGCCTGCCCCTAACCCTCATGATTTTTTTAGGAAACAACTGATGCTCGGCTGCAGTGCGCACGATGTTTTCTTTTTGAGATAACGGATAGATGAGGGCAAACTCCCCTTGAGAAGAAAGGAGTTGATTAGCCGCTGAAAAAAGATGCTCCAAACGAAGATGAGTGGTGTCTCTGGCCTTACTCCGCGGACTAGAATTAGGGGCATATCCGTCAGAATAAAAGGGCGGATTGCACACGATCGCGTCAAACTCTTGATTGGGCTGTTGGAAAAATTCTTCCAAAGAACAATGTTTGGAAACCAAGCGATTGGACCAGGGACTTTGCTCAAAATTTTGACGGGACTCCTTTGCTGCGGCCTTATCCATATCAATGGCCGTGATTTGTGCATCAGGAAAGCGCTGCGCCATCATAAGGGCGAGTACTCCGGTTCCCGAACCGATATCCAAAATTCGCTCCCCTCTACTAAAAGGAGCCCAAGCCCCCAATAACACAGCATCGGTTCCTATCTTCATTGCGCTTTGGCTTTGGACCACATCAAACGCTTTGAAACGAAAGGTCATTATTGATATAAGGATAAAAAATCGTCAGGCAACTGAAGATGTATTCTTTTTTCTTCTCGGTCTAGCGCTACGATAAAATCGTCATGCAAGGGGACCAATACCTCATTTCCATTTGCTTGAGCAATGATCAACAAAGCTTGTGCTGTTTGATCATTAACCCCCTTGACTGTCCCCAAGACTTGCTCATTTTGGTCTAGGGCAGTGAAGGCTAAAATTTCGTGATAGTAAAATTTGTTTCCCTCCAATGGAGGCAAAATAGACAAGGGAAGATAGAGTTCTTTTTTCATCAACAAATCGGCGGCCCCTTCATCGTCTATATCTTCGAATTTAACACGAAGCAGATTGGATTTCTGAAGGCGGGTTTTGTCAATAAAAAATGGAACCAATTGTTTCCCTTGTAAGAGAAATACTGATTCCATTTCTAAAAAATCTTCAGGAGTATCGGTGTCTAATTTTACTAGAACTTCTCCTTTGTAGCTGAATTTGGAAACGATTGTGCCTAGGTAGAAACAATCTTCTAGACGCATTTCTTTAAATTAAGCTTTGTCTTCTGCTTCTTCTGCAGGCGCTTCACCTTCTTCAGATGCTGCTTCAGCCGTAGCTTCTGGAGCCGCTTCTTCTGCCGCTTCAGTTTCTTCTGCTGCTGCTTCTGCTTCAGCCGCAGCCGCTTCTGCAGCCGCTTCTTCTTCTAATGCTTTTGCATCAGCAAGACGCTTTTCATTTACCGCTTTTTCAGCTGCCAATGCCGCCGCTCTAGCGTCAGCTTCTTCTTTGGACAAACCGTCAACTTTAGCTTGTATTTTTGCCGCTTTTTCTTCTAACCAAGCGTCAAACTTTTTATCTGCATCTTCTTGCGTAAGTGCGCCTTTTTTCACTCCTCCGTTCAGGTGGTGTTTTAAAAGTACGCCTCTGTAAGACAATAGTGTTCTTGCAGTATCGGTCGGTTGGGCACCATTTTCTAACCACTTTACTGCGTTATCTACATTGATATCTACAGTAGCAGGGTTGGTGTTTGGATTGTACGTTCCGAGTTTCTCTAAATAACGTCCATCTCTTTTAGCACGCGCATCTGCGGCTACTACCCAATAAAAAGGTTTTCCTTTTTTTCCGTGTCTTTGTAATCTAATTTTTACAGGCATAACATATTAATTTTGTGACGTACGCGACGTCTGTTGATTAATTCAGGCTGCAAATGTAAGGGTTTTTTTCTGCTAAAAAATTTTTTATGGTGGTAAATCGTTGAATTTGTGCGAATAGAAACAAAAGAAGCTTGTTCGCTGTGAGAGAATACCGTATTTTTGCGCACTAATTTATTGATAGAATTCATGCAAGTAATCAAAACCGACATTGACGCCCTAAATGCCTCCATCCAAATTACATTGAAGCAAGACGATTTTGCCGATAAAGTCTCTTCTATTTTAAAGGACTATCGCAAAAATGCAAACATTCCTGGCTTCCGTAAAGGACACGTCCCTATGGGCATGATCAAAAAACAATACGAAACTGCCGTTACTGCAGATGAAGTAAACAAACTCTTGCAAGAAAACCTCAATAAATTCATCCAAGAAGAAAAACTTGAGCTTCTTGGTAACCCGCTTCCAAAAATGCAGGAGGATATCGACTGGAAAGCCGATAGCCTTGCTTTTGAATTTGAAATTGGTCTTGCCCCAGAATTTGAGGTAAAGGTAAAAGGAAAAAAAGCGGTAACGCATTATGCCATCGAGGCCGATAAAAAAATGATCGATGAGCAATTGGGCTACATCCAAAAACAATACGGAAAATTAGAAGCACAACAGCAAGCGGACAAAGGCCTAGAACTGAGCCTTACCCTAAAAAATGAAGAAGCGGCCATTGATACTTCTCCAACATTAAACTTCGATGACTTCAAAGGAAAAAAGAATACTGAGGCTTTAAAAGCCCTTGCCTTAGGAGAGAGTGCTTCTTTTAAAACAAAAAGTCTTTTTAAAGAAGACAGCGTTGCGGCCAGAGCTTTTGGGGTTACCCAAGATCAACTAGCAGACCTTCCGGCAGAAGTAAACATTACCATCAACGAAGCCAACAAACGCATCTTGGCGGATCTAGATCAAGAATTGTTTGATAAGTTGTATGAGGCAGGTACAGTAACAACGGTCACGGAACTGAAGGAAAAAATAAAAGAAGGGATCGAAAAGCAGTTTGTACAACAATCTGATCAAAAGTTGTTGAACGACATTACCGAAAGCTTGATCGACAACACCAAGTTTGATCTTCCAAAAGAATTTTTGGTGCGATGGTTACAAAACACAGGAGAACAACCTTTATCTGAAGAAGAAGCTGCTGCAGAATACGAAAAGTCAGAAAAGGGAATTCGCTACCAACTCATCGAAGGAAAAATCATTAAAAGTCATGAACTTCAGATTCAATTTGACGAATTAAAAGATTTTGCCAAAGAGATGATCAAACAACAGATGGCACAGTACGGACAACTGAGCCCAGAAGATAAAGAGCTGGATGATATTGCTGCACGTATCTTCTCTAACCAAGAAGAAACCAAGCGCTTGTCAGACCAATTGATGAGTCAAAAGCTATTGGCCTTTTACAAAGAAAACGCCAACCTAAAGACCAAGAAAGTAAATTATGAGGCTTTTGTAAAAGAAGCCTACGGTACATCCTAAGAAAATTGTTTACTTTTAAATCAAATATGAAAAAATGAACTACGGAAAAGAATTCAAAAAATACGCCACCAAACACCACGGAGTAAATGCTATGTACTACGATAAAATAGTCAGCAGCATGACGCCCTACATCATAGAGGAACGCCAAATGAATGTAGCTCAGATGGACGTATTTTCTCGATTGATGATGGACAGGGTATTATTTTTAGGAACGGGGATAGACGACCAAGTGGCAAACATTATTCAGGCGCAGCTATTGTTTTTACAAAGCGTTGATGCCAAGCGCGATATCCAAATGTACATCAACTCACCCGGCGGAAGTGTTTATGCAGGTCTAGGTATTTACGACACCATGCAGTATGTTACTCCTGATGTTGCTACCATCTGTACCGGCATCGCTGCCTCTATGGGTGCCGTATTGCTATGTGCTGGAGCAGACAAGAAACGTTCTGCACTTACCCACTCACGCGTAATGATTCACCAACCGCTTGGAGGGGCACAAGGACAGGCTTCTGATATAGAAATCACCGCCCGTGAAATCTTAAAACTCAAAGACGAACTTTACCATATCATCGCCAAACATTCTGGGCAAACATTCGAAAAAGTAAATCAAGACTCGGATCGCGATTACTGGATGAAAGCCGAAGAAGCCAAAGCCTATGGCATGGTAGACGAAGTTCTGGCCAAATAAAAACCCCCAAAGACAATGAGCACTACTGAAGAACTAAACTGTTCCTTTTGCGGAAGAGCAAAACCCCAAACCGATCTTCTTATAGCGGGAATGGATGCACATATCTGCGATCGGTGCATTGAACAGGCTTATGGCATCTTGGCTGATGAAAATGAAGTCAAACTCAGCAAAGAGTCGGAGGCTTTTGAACTCAAAAAGCCACAAGAAATCAAAAGCTTTTTGGACCAATACATCATTGGACAAACCGAAGCCAAAAAAGTACTTTCAGTAGCGGTTTACAATCATTACAAGCGCATTTTAAATCCTACCAAAGACGAAGAGTTAGAAATACAAAAAAGCAACCTGCTCTTGGTGGGGCAAACAGGAACGGGAAAAACACTTTTAGCCCAAACCATCGCCAAAATGCTAAACGTTCCCTTGGCTATTGTAGATGCTACTATTCTTACTGAGGCAGGCTATGTCGGAGAAGATGTAGAAAGCATACTTACCCGCCTTCTTCAAGCGGCAGACTACGATGTTGAACGTGCTCAAAAAGGAATCGTCTTTATCGATGAGATCGATAAAATTGCGCGTAAAGGAGACAACCCCTCAATCACTAGAGATGTTTCTGGAGAAGGGGTACAACAAGCGCTACTTAAACTCTTGGAAGGAACCGTAGTTAATGTTCCACCAAAAGGAGGACGCAAACACCCTGATCAAAAATTTATCGAAGTAGATACGACCAATATTCTATTCATTGCAGGTGGGGCTTTTGACGGAATCGAAAGAGAAATCAACAAACGAATGAACTTGCAAGCTATTGGATATCGAAATAAAGACGATAGTCAAGAGATCGATCAAGACAACTTGTTGCAGTACATCATCCCAAAAGACGTCAAATCCTTTGGGCTGATTCCTGAAATTATTGGACGACTTCCGGTGTTGACCTATATGCACCCCTTAGATCAGAAAACCTTACGCAGTATTTTAACCGCACCTAAAAACGCTCTGGTAAAACAGTACATCCGATTGTTTGAATATGACAATATTGCTTTAGAATTTACCACTGGGGCTTTGGATTTTATTGTAGAGAAAGCTTTAGAATACAACCTAGGCGCACGCGGATTACGTTCACTATGTGAAGCCATACTGACTGATGCTATGTTTTCTCTTCCCGGAAGCGATACAACAGAACTAAAGGTGACAAAATTGTACGCTGAGGAACAACTAAACAAAAGCAACAACCCTTCCTTAAAGGCAGTTTCTTAGGCGTTCATTTTCAAGAGTTCTTCGAGCAATTCTCTTTGGTTGGACAAACGCGGTACTTTGTGCTGTCCTCCTAGCTTTCCTTTCGATTTGAGCCACTGGTAAAACAATCCTTTCGACGCCGCATGTATTTTTGGTGCACTCATGGTGGTGTCTTTGTATCGTTTGGCTTCATAATCCGAGTTTAACGCTTTTAAGGTTTCATCTAAAATTTGCGTAAATCGGTCTAAATCATTCGGAAGAGGATCAAACTCAATCAGCCATTCGTGCCCTCCTTTGGTTTTTGATTCCATAAAAATAGGTGCTGCGGTAAAATCTACCACATTAGCACAGGTCAACTCTGCTGCTCTGGCCAAGGCTTTTTCCGCATTATCGATAACCAGTTCTTCCCCAAAAGCGTTGATGTAATGTTTGGTTCTCCCTGAGATTTTGATGCGGTAAGGATCCAATGAAGTAAAGCGAATCACGTCTCCTATCCGATAGCGCCATAGACCTGCATTTGTGGTAATGACCATCTCATAATCTTTATTTTTTTCTACCGCTGCAAGTGGTACAATAGCCTCTACTCCCTCGCCTAAGGGAATAAACTCATAAAAAATTCCATAGTCCAACATCAAAAGCAATTCATCGGATTGGTTCAAATCCTGAATAGCAAAAAATCCCTCCGAGGCATTATAGATTTCATAGTAGTTGAGCTGATCGCCGGGGAAAAAATTCTCGTATTGTTTTCTATAGGGCACAAAACTCACCCCCCCATGAAAGTACACTTCAAGATTGGGCCATATTTCATGTACCGTATTTTTTTTCTCAGCATCCAGCAAAGCATTAAGCAAGACCATCATCCAAGAAGGAACGCCAGCAATACTGGTCACGTTGTCTTTGACACTTTCGGCGATAATGGCGGCCATCTTGCTTTCCCACTCGGGCATCAATGAAACTTTATGGCTAGGCGTACTATTGAGTTCTGCCCACAGCGGCATATTGTCTATGATGATGGCCGAAAGGTCTCCATAATAGCTTTCGTTGTTGTGATAGAGTTGCTGACTTCCGCCCAGACGAAGGCTTTTGCCTTTAAAGAGCTGCGCATCTGGATTGTTATTAAAATACAAAGACAGCATATCTTTCCCCGCTTTGTAATGACAGTCTTCTAAAGACTCTGTACTGACAGGGATAAACTTACTTTTGGCATTGGTTGTGCCGCTAGATTTTGCATACCACTTTATGGGGGTGGGCCAAAACAAATTTTTCTCTCCTAAACGGGTACGCTCAATTACCCCCGCAATGTCTTCATAAGTAACTACGGGGACACGCTCTGAAAACTGCTTGTAGTCATAAATAGAACCAAAATCATAACGCTTTCCCAAGCTGGTCGTGCGTGCATAGCTGACTAGATTTTGCAAGACCTCGAACTGTGTTTCAACAGGATAACGAGTAAAAAGTTCAATCTGATGTATTCGCTTTTTCAATAACCACGAGGCAACGGAATTAAATAAAGGAATGGCCATTATTTGTATCTTTACTCAAAGATAAATTTTTCTCTCTATGTTTACTGGGGTTCTAAATAAAATGATTACCGAAAAAAAAGAAGAAGTGCAGTATTACTTAAAACTGAAAGATCACTTCCTCCATTTCAATCAGCTCCTCAACCAGACCATCACCCTCGAGCATCTGGGTTATGAGTGTCTGAGTTGCGGGAATACAGAACCTATTTTTCGACAAGGTTTTTGCAAGAAATGTTTTTTTGAAATTCCAAGTGCTGGAGATTGGGTAATGCGCCCCGAGCTGAGCAAAGCCCATTTAGACATCGAAGATCGAGATTTGGCTTATGAGAAAAAGGTACAATTGCAACCCCATATTCTTTATCTAGCGCTTTCCAGTCATTTAAAAGTTGGGGTTACCCGAAAAAGTCAGCTGCCTACCCGATGGATTGACCAAGGAGCCCATGAGGCGATTGCCCTCTTGGAAGTTCCCAATCGTTACTTGGCTGGGGTGGGTGAAGTTGCCCTAAAAGATTTTTTTTCGGACAAGACCAATTGGCGTAAAATGTTGCAAAACCAAGCCGACCCTATTGCTTGGGAAGAGGCTTTAAACAAGGCTATTGATCATCTTCCAAAAGACCTAAAACCCTATTTGCTTCTTGACAATAATACGCCAGAAAAAATTCATTTCCCTGTACGTCAATACCCGGAAAAAGTAAAAAGTTTGAACCTGGTAAAAACACCTCAGTATCAAGGCGTTTTAAAAGGTATAAAAGGGCAATATTTGATCTTTGAAGACGCTACAGTATTCAACATCAGAAGCAACGAAGGATTGGTCGTTCGGCTAGGAAAAAACTAGTCGTGGGTTTTAGAAGAATCTGAAACCAAACGTTGTATTTCTTTTAATTCTGCTGCGGTCAAATCACGCCATTTCCCTACAGGAATATCCAAGTTGACATTCATGATTCTTGTTCTTTTTAGGCGTACGACCTTGTAGTCAAGGTATTCGCACATTCGACGGATTTGGCGGTTTAGTCCTTGGGTAAGAATAATTTTGAATTCTTTTTTATGGGTTTGTTTTACAACGCAAGGGCGTGTAACGGTGTCTAAAATGGGGACGCCTTGACTCATCTTTTGGATGAACTCTTCCGTAATGGGTCGATTTACACTAACGATATATTCTTTTTCGTGATGATTTCGGGCACGCAAAATTTTATTGACAATGTCACCGTCATTCGTCATAAAAATCAAGCCCTCACTCGGTTTATCCAATCGACCTATGGGGAATATTCTACTCGGATAATTGATAAAATCAATGATATTATCTTTTTCTACACGTGTATCTGTGGTACAAACAATCCCAACAGGTTTATGAAAGGCAAGGTATACAGGCGTATGGTTGGGGTCTTTAATTTTTTCGCCATCAATGGTAATCTGATCGGCTGGGGTCACTTTAAGACCCATAACAACGGGAGAGCCATTGACCGTTACTCTTCCTTCTTCAATGAGCTTATCAGCTGCTCGTCGGGAGCAATAGCCAATTTCACTTAGGTATTTATTTATGCGGACGGGAGTATATTCTGACATGCTTATTCGTTTAATCTTATTTCTTCGCCCACCTTCAAGTTGAAATACTTTCTAAACAAGCCTACCCCTAAATACAAAAAAGGGGTATCGAGGGCAGCGATCAAAACTTTAAACACAAAACTAGAAAGAACGAGACCAAAAAATAGATCCCAAGGCAAAACCCCAAAAAGGCACAACAATACAATAACCGTAGTTGAGTCAATAAGTTGGGAAGCAAAAGTCGAGAAATTGTTTCGAAGCCACAGGTGTCTTCCTGCCGTAAGATTTTTCCAAAAATGGTAAATACGTATATCTACAAATTGAGCAAAAAGATAGGCAATCATAGAAGCCAAAACAGCCAAAGGGGAAAGAGAAAAAACTTTTGTAAAAGTAGCATCATCTATTGGAGAAGCTTCTATCGCCGGCACTGCGGCGCTGATCAATAAAATTCCAATGGAAAAAAAAGAAGCGAAAATTCCTGCAATCACGACTTCATTGGCCTTCTTTTTTCCATAAATCTCTGAGATAAGATCAGTTATCAGAAAGGTAATTGGATAAGGAAGTATCCCTACAGACAATTCAAACATAGGAATTCCAAAAAGCTCCCAATCAAAAGGATACCAAAAGAAAAACTTTTGAAAAATAAGATTCGAAACGACTAAAGACGTAATGAATAAGCCGGCTAAATAAAGATAAATTTTTGCGGCTAAGTTTTTTTTATCCTTCTCCATTTAGCGTATTTCTATGGCGTAAGGCAGTTGGGTTTGAATTTGAACTTTTTCTGTGTTTTGCATTTGATGTAAGAATTCCACAAATCCTTGGGGTAAGCCCGATAAAAGTTGACTTTCCAATGCCCCAAAAGGCCCTCCAAAACCTAAGAAATCTTCCAATTCAGGTTCTATTTTTGGGTAGCTTCTTATGCGGTATTTATCAATTTCGGCACGTGCTGCTGCCGCTGCAATGGCTTTATTCAAATCCCCAAGCTGATCGACCAAACCATTTTCTACTGCCTGATTTCCAGACCACACCCTTCCTTGGGCGATGGCTTCTACCTTATCAAGGGGCATTTCGCGACCTGCAGCCACACGGTCTTTAAAGGTTTCATAAACATATTCTATCCCTGCCTTGGTCGTGCTTCTAAAGCTTGCTGTGGGTTCTTCAAAAACACTATAGCCCAATGCATTTTTATGGGTGAGTACTTGTTCGGCGTTGATGCCGATATCGTCTGTAAATCCTTTGAGGTTGGGCACTGTAGCAAAGACCCCTATAGAGCCGGTAATGGTCATAGGATTGGCAAAGACCTCATCGGCATTACAGGCGATATAATAGCCTCCCGAAGCGGCAACATTCCCCATAGAAACCACTACGGGTTTTTTCGCCTTGGCTTTTTCTATGGCGTTCCAGATGATATCCGAAGTTAAGGCACTCCCTCCAGGAGAATCTACGCGAAGCACTATGGCTTTTACGCGTTTATTTTTGGTGGCTTCTTCTAGGGCATCCACAAAAACCTCCTGCCCTATGGTATTTTCACTTCCCTCGCCATAGATCACAGGACCCTGAGCGTAGATAATGGCAATTCGATTGCGTATCCCTTTTAATTCTTTTTCCGCAATAGCCGCCAATTGTCGTGCAGATACTGTACGGATTTTTTTGTCTTCCTCCTGATCTAAAGCGGCATTAATTTTTGATTTAAAGTCTTTCTCATAGAGAAGATCATCAACAAGATTAACGGCTACAGCCTCCTTGGGTAAGTTGGCCAACAAATCTTCAGCTATTGCATCGATACGGTCTTCGCTTAGGTTTCTAGACTGGGCAATGTCTTGGCGAATATTTCCCCAAATGGAGGTCAACAAAACCGAAATCTGAGTTCTATTGGCGTCACTCATTTCACTTTCCAAATAGGGCTCTACGGCACTTTTGTATTTTCCGTGTCGTATGACTTCCATTTTAAAACCATATTTCTCTTGAAAATCTTTATAGTACATCACTTCAGAAGCTAAGCCTTTAAACTCTACGCCCCCCATCGGGTGAACAAATAAGGAGTCTGCTACAGAAGCCATATAGTATCCCTGTTGGGTGTAAAAATCGGCATAGGCATAAATGAATTTTCCGCTTTCTTTAAAATCTACCAATGCATCTCGGATGGCTTTGGTTTGTGCCCAACCTGCAGAAACGTAAGGGCTTTTTAATACAATGCCCTCTACCTTTTCGTTTATTTTTGCTGCTTTTATCCCGTCCAAAAGCGTCTTGAGTTCTTGAGTATCTGGAGCCAAGCCCAAAGAGCCTTCTAAAGATTGTACTTCAGCGACATTGTCGTATATAGGCACATTCATCTCTAGTTCTAATACGCTTTTCTCTCTGGGTTCTACAGCGCTTTCTACTTCTTCTAGCCCTACACTAGAAGCCATTCCAGCGATGGCAATAAAAAATAGAATTACCACCAAAATCATGGCCACCAAAGTCCCGAGGATAGAAGCTAAAAAATTTCGCAAAAAATTCATGTCGTATCTTTTTTACAAAGATACTTTTTTTATTGCCGTTAAAAAATCAGCTGTTTATGCGTCAATCGACTGGGAAGTACTTGTGTAATAAGTAGCCAGTTTTTTTTCTCTCAGGTTCCTAGTATATTTGAATGCACTCAAATCCATATATCATGAAGAATCTTTTTCACTTAAGCCTTTGTTTTATCCTTATAACTGCTTGTAAGACCAACTCTTACACGGGTAAAAAAACCTTAAATTTTTATGGCAACAAAACGGTGTTCCCGGTTGCCTTCAAAGAGTATGCTTCTTTTTTAGAGAAAAACCCACCTGTACTTAACACTCCCGAAAGCAAAAGAATTAAAGCCATTGGGCAAAAAATTACAGCAGCAGCAGAATCTTATTATGCCTACAAAGGACAACTAAGCCATCTAAAAGACTATGCATGGGAATACAATTTAGTCAAAAACGATCAACGCAATGCCTGGTGTATGCCGGGGGGTAAAATTGTGTTTTATACTGGTATATTGCCTATTGCTGCGACAGATGCAGGCATTGCCGCTATCATGGGACACGAAGTTGCTCACGCACTGGCCGACCACGGCGCCCAACGTATGTCGGCCAATACAATCAAAACAGGCCTGGATATTATTCTGAACAAAACCACAGAAAACCAACCGGAAGAAAAACGGAAACGCATCTTAACGGCTTACGGCTACGGGAGTCAATTGGGGGTGTTGTTGCCCTTCAGCAGAAAACATGAAACTGAAGCAGATAAGATTGGATTAGAGCTTATGGTCATTGCAGGATACAACCCGCAAGAGGCTGCAAATGTATGGCGAAGAATGAAAGCAGCAGGTAACGGCAAAGCCCCTCCTGAATTGCTGAGTACACATCCTTCCAACGAAAAACGCATTCAGCATATCGAAGCACATATTCCCATAGCGAAAGAATTGGCAAAACGAATACAAAATTAGAAATCGTCTAATGGCCGTGGGGTAGGAATCCTTACTTTTGCGCCAAAAGATTCATATGATTTATCTTTCTTTAGGGAGTAATTTGGGAGATCGGTTTGCTTACATCGAAAAAGCGATAGAGAAAATTCAAGCACAAGTCGGAGAAGTAAAAAAGCTGTCTCCTGTCTATGAAACTCCCGCTTGGGGGTATGATGGCGCTGCTTTTTTGAATGCCTGTATCGGTATTACTTCTCAAAAATCTCCTGAAGAAGTATTGGATATTCTCTTATCTATTGAGCGAAGCCTGGGCAGAGTGCGCAACCAAAAGGAAGGCTATGCGGATAGAAGCATCGACTTGGATATTCTCTTTTTTAATGAACTCGTTTTTGAAAGTTCAAAACTGCAACTCCCTCATCCGCGTTTGGCATTGCGCCAATTTATATTAACCCCTATGCAGGATATCGCCGGAGAACTGCTCCACCCCAAATTGCATAAAAGTATAAACGCATTGAAAGAAGCATGCCCAGACGAAGCAAAATTGACCCTTTGGAAAAAAAACCTCAGTCTCCCGTAGCAATAAACTTTTGATAAAAGTCCCAACACACTACACCTGTCGTAACCGCAACATTAAGGCTGTGTTTGGTGCCCTCCTGTGGGATTTCAATGACCCCATTGGCCACATCAATCACTTCCTGTTGTACCCCTTTTACTTCATTTCCTAAAATCATTGCGGTACGTTTTTCTGCAGGCGCAGTAAAATTTTGTAAATGTACCGCTCCTTCGGCTTGCTCTATGGCCCAGACCTCCACCCCTTCTTTTCGAAGATCTTCTACCAATGCTTTAGCGTCTTCAATATATTCCCAATCTACAGAGGCAGTAGCCCCAAGTGCCGTTTTTTGAATGTCTTTGTGGGGGGGCTGCGCCGTAATGCCGCAGAGGTAAATTTTTTCTATTAGAAAAGCATCCGCTGTTCTAAAGACAGAACCGATATTGTTTAAACTTCGGATGTTATCCAAAATTAAAATCAAGGGAGTTTTTACCGCCGATTTAAATGCCGGTATACTTTTTCGGTCGAGTTCGCTATTTTTTAATTTTCGATGTTGCACTGTGCAAAAATAGCCTTTTTTAACATTGAAATTAATGGTACATTCGTAAGGATTCAAAAAGAAACGACTTGGCGAAAAGCAGTAAAGAAACCCCGTTGATGAAACAATACAACCAGATCAAGGCCAAGTATCCCGATGCTTTGTTGTTGTTTCGTGTAGGAGATTTTTATGAGACTTTTGGTGCTGATGCGATTCGCGCCTCCAAAATTTTGGGAATTTTATTGACAAAAAGAGGAGCCGGAAGCAC
>WTJB01000313.1 GCA_011526335.1 Candidatus Arcticimaribacter sp. | reverse complement strand
GTATTGTTTCAAGATTAACTAAAAAGTTTTTGTTGAGTTTATATTGAAAACCAAGAACCAAGCCTATTCCTGGGAAAAAAAATAATGTTAGATCGTCATTACTGTGAAAAGATTGAAAACGTCCAATAACTTCCCAACCTTTATATATACTTAAATCTTCGTTTAAGGCTTTTCTTTTTTCCTTCCCAATAGTCAAGCCTAATGATAATGAATGATTAATGTCTTCAAAATCAGATAAATAAAAGTTTGATGAGATCAATCGAACTCTTTTATATTCGTTTTCGGCTTTTTGTTTTTTGTAGATAAAGTCAAAGTCATCAAATCCAGACAACCGTATTCCTATTTCTTTTTTAAAATTTTGTTCTGATGTCTGTGCGTGGATAGTACCCACAAGTACTAATGGGAGTATTAGCCCAAGGATTATTTTCTTCATTTTTACTATTTTTTGTTTTTAGCGCTTTCTATTTAAAAAGCACGTATCAAAATTGATGCTAGACAATTGTATAAACCCTAGAAGACTATCCCGAAGAATTTTAAATAAACCCATAGATTAAAATCAAGCGATAAGCGTTTTGATCAAAAACGAAACACTTGATTACTTTCCTTAAAAGTCCCTTTTAGAAAAATCCAGTATATAGATCATCGGTAGTAGAACAGATTAGGGACTTGTCTATTAAAATATTCAAAAAAAAGAATGCCCACATTTGTGGGCATTTAAGACGGGGGTATTTTTGGGCTATGGCTTACATATTGTATACGCCTCCGTTAATGTCCAATGTGGCTCCGGTGATAAAACCATCGTATTCAGAGGCGAGGTAGAGTACCGCACGGGCTACGTCAGCGGCATTCCCGGCACGTTGAATGGGGATGGTGGCCGTCGTGGCATCGGCCGAGGCCTTGGTGGTATGGGTGTTGTGGAAAGAAGTCCCAAGAATAAGTCCGGGAGCTACGGCGTTTACACGGGTGCCTTGTGCACCTAATTCGGTTGAGAGTGCCCGGGTAAAGGTTAAAATGGCCCCTTTACTGGTCGAATAAACCAATGACCCTGGATGCCCCCCTTTTCGCCCGGCTAAAGAGGCAAGATTGATGATGCTGCTGTTTTCGTTCTTTCCAAGATGCGGTGCTGCTGCTCGAGAAACCAACATCATAGAGGTCATGTTGATGTCCATTACCTTATGCCAAAAATCGGTTTCCATTTCATGCAGTAATTTTCGGGCAACAAGCGATCCGGCATTGTTGATGAGGATATCCAAGCCTCCCAAAGCCCCTATGGTTTTCTCTACAACCGCAGTAGCATCGGCCTCTTGGGTTAGGTCGCCTGCTAGGGCCAGGGCCTTTTGTCCTTTGCTTTCCGCCAAGGCCACCAATTCATTGGCGCGTTCTCCACTAGAAAAATAATGAATGGCCACATGGGCCCCTTGTTCAATAAAATGTTGGGTGATCGATTCCCCAATTCCTTGGGCTCCGGCGGTAATGAGTACTCTTTTTCCGGTTAATTTGGTTGTTATCATGTTTAAATGGATTTTTTTTGTCCATGGGCACAAAGATAATAAACCCTTCTTTTCGTCTGATGCTCTCTGGGTTATTGTCACGCCCTTTTTCTCTGAACGAATGCCTAGGCTTTAAACGCTAGCGGGTTTTATCCTTTCAACAAGAAGCAAAAAAGCCCGCTTTTGCGGGCTTTTTGGTATTGATTGATCCTTTTTATAGGTGAATCACTTCGTCATAGGCATCGGCTACAGCCTCCATCATCGCCTCACTCATGGTCGGGTGGGGGTGAACGGCCTTTAGGACTTCATGTCCTGTGGTTTCTAGCTTACGGCCAAGAACGGCCTCAGCAATCATATCGGTTACTCCAGCGCCAATCATGTGGCAGCCGAGCCATTCGCCGTATTTGGCGTCGAAAATCACTTTTACAAACCCCTCTGACGTACCGCCAGCTTGCGCTTTTCCAGAGGCAGAAAAAGGGAATTTCCCTACCTTGATGTCGTAGCCTTGCTCTTTGGCTTGGGCTTCAGTAAGCCCTACAGAAGCTACCTCAGGAGCACAGTAAGTACAACCGGGGATGTTTCCATAATCTAAAGGTTCTACATGCTGCCCAGCGATTTTTTCTACACATAGAATTCCTTCGGCAGAGGCTACGTGCGCTAGGGCTTGTCCTTGGGTAACATCGCCAATGGCATAATAGCCCGGCAGGTTGGTTTGGTAGAAATCATTGACCAAAATCTTATCGCGATCTACAGCGATACCAACGTCTTGTAAACCAAGGTTTTCAATATTGGTTTTTATACCCACCGCAGAAAGAACAACATCGGCCTTTAGGGTTTCTTCCCCTTTAGCGGTTTTAATGGTGGCCGTAACGCCTTTCCCTTTGGTATCTACTTGGGTAACTTCGGCGGAAGTCATGATATTGATGCCTTCTTTTTTAAAGTTACGTTCGAGTGCTTTTGAGACTTCTTCATCTTCTACCGGCACAATGCGGTCCAAATATTCTACCACAGTAACCTCAGTTCCCATAGCGTTGTAGAAATAGGCAAACTCAATCCCGATGGCACCAGAACCTACTACGATCA
This sequence comes from Candidatus Arcticimaribacter sp., assembly GCA_011526335.1. Classification (GTDB taxonomy): domain Bacteria; phylum Bacteroidota; class Bacteroidia; order Flavobacteriales; family Flavobacteriaceae; genus Arcticimaribacter. Next base: position 1,569 of record WTJB01000313.1, on the reverse strand, counting down.
TTTTCTTTGGTTGCTTTTCAAGGGTCATGGCTTGGCGATAACCAATGACTTTTTTACCGTCTTGTGGAAGGGCAGGAAGCTCACGAGAACGTGCTCCTGTTGCGATGATGATATGGTCAGCGCTATAGGTTGTTTCTTCTTTATCCGAGCTTACCTTTACTTGCTTGTTGGGTAAAACAGTTCCATGACCGTTAAGGACATCAATTTTGTTTTTCTTCATCAAAAATTGCACTCCCTTGCTCATGCCTGCCGCTACGTTTCGGCTACGGTTAACGACCGCATCAAAGTCTTTGTCGTATTCTTTAACTACCAGACCATAGTCCTCAGCATGTTTGAGGTAGTTAAATACTTGAGCCGATTTGATAAGTGCTTTTGTCGGGATACATCCCCAGTTAAGGCAGACGCCCCCAAGGCTTTCTTTTTCTACCACAGCAGTTTTAAAACCCAATTGAGAGGCACGAATGGCGGTTACATAACCACCAGGCCCGCTTCCAATCACGATAATATCGTATTTCGTCATAGTTGTGCATTTAATTCAGTGCAAAGGTACGAAAGCGAAAGGAATTATTTTTCTTCTGGGCGAAAATCAATTGCTGCAGAGTTGACACAATAGCGTTGCCCTGTTTCGGTTGGTCCATCATCAAAAACATGGCCCTGGTGCCCCCCGCATTGAGCGCAAAGTATTTCTACGCGCATCATTCCCAGAGATCGGTCTTTTCTATAGGTGATTGCTCCGGCTATGCTTTTGTCATAACTGGGCCATCCACAGCCGCTATCAAACTTCGCTTCAGAAGTATAGAGGGGGCTGCCGCAGCCTTTGCAATGGTACGTGCCCGATGCAAAATGCTTATTGTATTCTCCCGTAAATGGGTATTCGGTTCCTGCTTGCCGTAGAATCTTGTATTCTTGTTCAGAAAGTTGTGCTTTCCATTCAGCCTCAGATTTGTCTAGGGGAAAATCACTCATCACTATCGGGGATAAATGCCAAGGCAGCAGAGTTGATACAATGTCTTTTTCCGGTAGTGTTTCGTGGCCCATCACTAAACATATGTCCCAGATGTCCGCCACATACACCGCACTTGAGTTCGGTACGTGCATAGCCAATTTTGTAGTCCACATCGTATTCGAGGTTATCGTTGTTTCCCCGATCAAAGGAGGGCCAACCCGAGCCGGAATCGTATTTGTGTTCCGATCGGTACAGTGGACTTTGGCAACCCGCACAAACATAACTGCCTTTGGCTTTGTTGTTGTTTAGGGGTCCCGTAAAGGGGCGTTCAGTTGCCGCCTGTCGTAAAACACGAAAAGCTAGAGGCGATAGAATTTCTTTCCATTCAGCCTCGGTTTTCACCACAGCATAATCGGTTTTCTTTTCGGTTTTTTTTTCGTTCTGACAACTGCCCAAAAAGGGGAGAAGTAGGAGGAGGTAAAAAGTCTTTTTCATATTTCTTTTGAGCTAAAGATACAACACTTTATTCAGATAAAAATCTTGGGTCAAAGGTCATGCCAAAGGTTGATAATTTTGAAATTTAATTCTCCAAAAGGGACTCTCAAAAACTTAAAGTAATACTT
>WTJB01000014.1:6074-15663 GCA_011526335.1 Candidatus Arcticimaribacter sp. | reverse complement strand
TGTTAAACTGGGTGGAAGATCGGTCTCGAACCGACGACCTCCTGAACCACAATCAGGCGCTCTAACCAACTGAGCTACAACCACCGTTTGGAGGGCAAATTTAAACTATTTTTTTCTTCCATTCAAAGCTTGATCTAAAATGTTTAAACATCAATCTCAAACACAAGGGGATTAAATAACCTAAAAGTTGGATTTTCAGGTAAATAGCTGTATATTTAGGATAACCTTAAACCAATTTATTATGAAAAAATTTCTTTTTTTAGTGACTGTTTTTTGTCTTGGCTTTAGTGCACAAGGACAAGAAAATTTTTTATTTACCATTCATGCGGTACATATAGAGGGTGACTTAGATGCTTTTGAAAAAGTAGAATCTATGTACATGCAACGTGTTGCTCAAGCTGCTGTTGATAAAGGGGATATTATGGGCTGGTCCTTAAATAAATCTATTTTCCTAGACAACATTAATGATGAGGAGAACTTTAACTATGTCTTTGTTCAGTCAGCAAAAGACATCAAAGATATTGTAAGTTCGAAAGCAGCATGGTGGTCCAGTGCTGGAGATATTTTATCTGCAAAAGAACAAGAAGAAGTAGCTGAGTTACAAAAAAAGTTCAGTTGGAAAAAAGATGTAAAAGTCCTATATCACGTAGAAAGTGCACTTTGGGATAGTAATTATGACGGTACTGTTGTTTTTCAGTTTAATTTTGCTAAACCCAAAAACAGCAATGGCTTTATAGAAGAAAACAAAACCCTCTGGCGTCCTTTTTTTGAAGCTAATAGCCCTAAACTCAATATGGTTGGATGGGGTGTTGCAAGTAAAGTTCACCCTTTGGGAGAAGAATGGTCTGATGTAGTTACTTGGGATGCCTTTAAGAATCTTGAAGACCTTTATCAATACCGCATAGGGGTAGAAGGAATAAATCCTCCATCAGACAAATCTAATATGCAAACCTATAACCCAGATGGTTTTAGCAATTCTCCAATTTATATGGGAATAGCTACTACAAAAAATTAAATCCTGGATAGCCCCATTAAAAACTCCTTCAATTGAAGGAGTTTTTTATTTTAAAACATCAAAATCTTGGATCAAGGGGGTGCGTTCTACCGTAAAACCTTCAGCCGCTTCTACCCCGGTCAAGCGACCCAGGTTCTGCGCTCTGTAACGAACACTATCCAAAAAATTCTTACTGCTTATGGGTGTTTCGGGTTCTTTGCTCTCAGGATCAAAAAACTGGCTTTTATAGGCTTCTATGGCTTTTATTTTTATATCCAAAAAGTCGGACACATCCATCACAAAATCAGGCGAGATTTCTTTCCATTGGATATAATGATAAACGTGTGATGGACGCCAAGGGTTTTGCGATATTCCATTTACAGTTTGTGTGTTGATTTTTTGCAATCCAGACAAAAAGCAAGCATCGCTTACCAATTGACTCCCTTTTGCATGATCAATATGCCGATCTTCTACGGCGTTACACAAAACAATCGTGGGTTGGTGCAAGCGCAACAAGTGAATAATAGCTTTTTGGTGGGTTTCATCATTGATGAAAAAGCCGTCGCTAAAGCCCAAATTTTTGCGAAAGGAAACCTTTAAAATATCTGCAGCGTCTTCCGCTTCTTGGTCTCTTATTTCGGCAGTACCCCGGGTGCCTAACTCTCCCCGAGTTAAATCTACAATACCCACAGTTTTGCCCTGCGCCATGGCCTTGGCAATCGTTGCACCACAGCCCAACTCTACATCGTCGGGATGTGCGCCAAAAGCAAGAATATCAACCTTCATCAATTGCTGTTTTTAATGCATGATCCAAATCTGATTGTAAGTCCTTTATATCCTCAATTCCACAAGAAAAACGGATAAGCTGATCGGTTATGCCTTGCTTGGCTCTCCCCTCGGGGCTTAACAGCTTGTGTGAGGTTATCGCTGGGATGGTGATGGTGCTCTCTACTCCGGCTAAACTTACTACGGGTTGAATGATCTTGAGGCTTTTTTGAAAAGCATCTCGATCTACTCCCTCAGCCAATTCAAAGGACAACATGCCTGTAAAGCCCTGCATTTGTTTTTTGGCGAGTTCATGATCGGGATGACTTTGTAATCCTGGATAATACACCTTTGCCACCTGCGGATGTTGCGATAAAAATTCGGCTAAACGCTGGGCATTTTTATTTTGTTGCCTTACCCGTAAAGACAAGGTTTTAATGCTTCTTTCCAATAACCATACAGAAAGATCACTAAGATTTCCGCCTAGGCTTTTTGCCACAGCAAATATAGGCGTCATATGTTGCGAAGAACAAGCCACCGCCCCTGCCAAAATATCACTGTGCCCCCCTAAATATTTTGTTGCGGAATGGACTACAATATCGATCCCAAAGGCCAGGGGATTCTGATTTACAGGAGACGCAAATGTATTGTCGATCATGGTCACCAAATTGTGCGATTTGGCAAGATCAGCAATGGCCTTCAAATCCACTATTTTCATCAAAGGGTTACTGGGCGTCTCGATATAAATTACCTTGGTGTTTTCTTGAATCTTATCCTTAAAAGCGTCGGGGGTTAAATTTTCTGCAAAAGAATAGTCAATTCCGTATTTGTGAAAATGCTCTACAACCAAATTGGTTGTACCTCCATACAAATCATTTTGAAGTACGACATGATCTCCTGCGTGTAAATAAGCAAGAAGAGCTGTGGAAATTGCAGCCATTCCGGAACCAAAAATCAAACCTTCTTCTGCACCTTCCAGCGCGGCAATCTTTTTTGCCAAGCCAACTTGATTGGGGGTATTAAAATACCTAGGATATCGATCCGTTTCTTCATAGCCATAAGCCGTTGACAGATACAAAGGAGAAATGGCTCCCTTGTAAATAGGATCGTCAAGTTGGCCCTCGTGGACACATTGCGTATCAAAATGCTTGTTCCTCATCTCTTATTGGGTAATCCAGCGAATAACTTGTTCATCATCTGGTGCAGTACGGGGGGATATTACCTCAACCAACTGTCCTTTTTCATCCAAGAGGTATTTTTGAAAGTTCCAGGTAACTTTTGAATCCATCACACCGTTTTTATCCTTTTGCGTCAAAAACTGATACACGGGGTGCATCTCCTTTCCTTTAACCTCTATTTTGGCCATCATGGGAAAAGTAACCCCGTAATTGCGTTCGCAAAAAGCAGCGATTTCTTCGTTTGTCCCAGGCTCTTGTGACATAAAGTTATTGGCTGGGAATCCGACAATGACAAAGTCATCATTACCGTATTTTTCGTATATCGCTTGCAGTTGTTTATACTGTGGGGTTAGGCCACATTTTGATGCTGTATTGACCACCATAATTTTTTTTCCGCTTAAACTGGAAAAATCAAAAGTCTCCCCCTCAAGGGTTTCTACTGTAAATTGATGTATTGTATTGTTCATCGTTTGTTGTTGAGCATAATTAAATTGAATCGCCAGAAAGGCCATTGTAATAAAGAATTCACGCATTTCATTTTTTTTGTGAAAATAAGGATTTAATCCGAACTAATGTATCAAAAGTTGCACAGCAGCTTTTTTGATTTTTTTACTTTAGCACAAATTTTATTGACTATGGATTTTATTCTGCAACCCTGGCCTTGGTATGTCTCGGGACCGCTCATTGGAGCCATCATGTTTGCCTTACTTTATTTTGACAAAACCTTTGGTATGTCTTCTAACCTGCGTACCCTTTGTAGTATGGCAGGTGCGGGAAAGAAGATCAATTTTTTTGCATTTGACTGGAAAAGTCAGCTTTGGAATCTTACGGTAGTATTGGGCAGTATTATCGGAGGATTTATTGCCGTACAAGCACTCAATGGCAATGCTACAATCGACTTAAATCCAACAACAAAAGAGGCCCTACAGCACTATGGTTTTCAAACGCCAGGAGAAGGATTGGCCCCTATGGAACTGTACGGAACAGAAGCCATAGCTGAACCCTCAAATATTGGTCTTCTCGTCCTTGCAGGGCTGTGTATAGGCTTTGGAACCCGCTACGCTGGTGGCTGTACGTCAGGGCATGCCATCACCGGTTTAAGCAGCTTGCAACTGCCGTCTTTGGTTGCCGTTATTGGGTTTTTTATCGGTGGGCTGCTAATGACACATTTAATTTTTCCGCTTCTCTTTTAATCTAAAGCTTATGAAATATTTAAAATACCTTTTTGTTGGAATCGTCTTTGGTATTGTTCTGACCAAATCAGAAGCTGTTTCTTGGTATCGCATTTTTGAAATGTTCCGTTTTGAGTCATTCCATATGTATGGCATCATTGGGACGGCCATATTTACCGGGGTCACCCTCTTGCAATTGGCCAAAAGATGGGGAATAAAAACACAGTCTGGAAATGAAATTATGCCGCCAAAAAAACTTCCGCGCTACACCGCCGGTCTTATTGGCGGGACATTTTTCGGACTAGGTTGGGCGTTGGCAGGAGCTTGTCCCGGACCCATGTTTATCTTGTTTGGAGCGGGTTTTTACAGCATCCTTATCGTGCTGGTTGCTGCCCTTGCAGGAACCTTTATTTATGGGGTTTTTGCTGATAAACTACCGCACTAGACCAACTCGGCAGAGAGGCCTTCTTCTAGCAGTAGTAAACAGCGGGGTTGTAGGTCTTCAAAAGAACCGGTCTTTACAACACATTTGCCGTGATAATGAACAATGTACGCGCATTGTTCTGCTTGTTCCAAGGTTTGATCGCAAATACGCACCAAACAGCGTATGACATGGTCAAAGGTGTTTACATCGTCATTGTACAAGATGATTTCGTGTTCACGCGCCTCTAGCACCTCAACTTGTCCTTCTTCTTGCGTCTGGGGATTTATATCAAACTTCATCTTTCTGAAACTTTGCAGCCGTCCATTTTTCTTTCTCTTTATGACCAATATAGCGAAGCTTATTGACTGAACAACACTGTTTTATCTCCTCTAAATCGGTGTCATAAAATCCACTTAAAAACAATGTACCTCCCGAAGGTAAACAGTGGGCATAGGTAGCGATATCTTTCAAAAGTACATTTTTGTTGATGTTGGCCAAAATCATGTCGTATTGTTTCCCCGCCAGTAATGCAACATCCCCTTGAAGGGCAGTTATTCCTGAACATTGATTCTTTAGGGCGTTTTCTTGGGTGTTTTCTTGACACCAAAGTTCAATGTCTATGGCTTCCAAGTTTGTCGCGCCAAGTTTTTCTGCCAAGATGGCCAAAACGCCCGTACCACAACCCATATCTAACACCCGGGGAGGAATTTTATTTTCCTCCAAAAGCAATGCTAACATCATATGGGTGGTCTGATGATGCCCTGTACCAAAACTCATTTTAGGCGTAATCACCAGTTCGTAAGGTACATCTATAGGGGCGTGAAAATCCGCTCTTACCGCACAACGCTCCCCTATCCTTATGGGGTCAAAATCAGACTCCCATACCGCATTCCAATTCTCTGGAGCCAATTGCTCGATTTCTACACTACAGCTATACTGATCATTTTCCTTTTGCAAAAGTGTGATGCATTCATTATCCCATACATTTTCGGGGAAGTAAGCTTCAAAACCCGTATCGGTTTCCACAAAACTTTCCACAGAAAAATCGGCGAGCTGCGCCATCAAAATTTCGGTCCAAGGATCTTTGGGACGAACGCTTACACACATTTTTACATAAGGAGTGGACATATTATAGAGATTTTACGATCGCAAAAAAGTCTTCGGCTTTTAATGATGCTCCTCCGATAAGACCTCCGTCTACATCGGCTTTAGAGAAAATCTCTTGTGCATTGTTGGGTTTTACACTCCCCCCGTATAAAATACTGGTTGCCTGTGCGGTTGCTTCCCCATATTTTTCAGCCAAAAGATTGCGGATAAAGGCGTGCATTTCTTGTGCTTGTTCGGGGGAGGCAGTTTCGCCGGTTCCAATAGCCCATACAGGTTCATAGGCCAATATAATGTGTTTCAATGCTGCCGCATCAAGGGCAAATAATGCATTCTTTATTTGACTGGCCACGACTTCAAAATGATTTCCGGCCTTTCGGTCTTCTAGCTCTTCGCCAAAACAAAAGATGACTTCGATATCCTGTTTGAGCGCCGCCGCAACTTTTTCTTCTAATATAGCATCGGTCTCCCCAAAGTAGGCACGACGTTCTGAATGACCTAAAATGACGGTATTGACATCAATCCCTTTCAACATTTTCCCAGAAATCTCCCCTGTATACGCTCCTGCTTCTGCCTGATGCATGTTTTGGGCAACGACTTCAATTTTAGACGCGGACAAGGCTGATTTTGCTGCGGAAAGATGGACTGCCGTTGGGGCGATCATTACTCTTTTATTTGAAAAATCGCCTTGTTGAATCAATTGTTCAATTAAGGTTTGTGTTTCGGCAAGATCATTATTCATCTTCCAGTTTCCAGCTACAATTTTTGTTCTCATTTATTCAATCAATTAAGGTTTTAAAAATTTTACTTGAGGGTCTATTATGACGTAGGCAATTTCTACCATAGCGTTCAATAAAATAAATAGGCTAGCAATCACCAGGACAATACCGGTAACGACAGGAATATCTAGGGTATTCAGTGCTGTAACAACTTCTTTCCCTAGTCCGCGCCAGCCAAAGACATATTCCACAAACACAGCCCCCGCCAACATAGAAGCAAACCAACCCGAAAGGGCCGTAATTACGGGGTTTAAGATGTTTCTCAAGGCGTGTTTGTATAGGACTTTAGGCCAAGACAGACCTTTCATTCGGGCGGTGCGTATGTAGTCAAGGCTAAGCACTTCGATAATGCCTGAACGAACCAACTGAACAACCACGGCTATCGGGCGAATTCCCAAAACGATGGCAGGCAAAACAATGTTTTTAAGCATCAAATGGTTCTCTTCTCCATAATCATCCATTTCATACATACTACCGGTCATATTGAGGCCCGTGTACTCCTGCAAAAGGTGTCCAAAAATCCAAGCGAACAAAATGGCACTAAAAAAGGAGGGAACACTCATTCCCAGGGTACTCAAAAGTTGTAGAAGATTGTCTAACCAGGTATTGTGATAAAAACCCGAAACAAGGCCCAGAAAGAAACCCAAAACAACCGCAATACCAATTGCAAATAGCGCCAAATATACCGTGTTGGGTAAGGTTTGTGCTATGATTTCAGTAACGGGTTTCCCTTGTTTTTGGAAGGAAGTCCTTAGGTAAGGATATTTTACCGCGACTATGCTGTTGCCTAAATCCATACGATAACCGCTGTATTTGGCAGGGGTATAATAGGTAAAATGCTGGGGATCTTTACTGTGAAAAGAAAGGGGAGAAAGATCATTGATAAAGAAGAAATACTGTAAATGAAGGGGTAAATCGAAGCCGAATTTTTGCTTGACCTTTTGTCGCTCCTCTGCCCCTGCCCTTTGATCCAGCATCATCTCGGAGGGATCACCAGGAAGTACAGAAAACAAAAAAAACACCAGACTGCTAACCCCAAATAGGGTGATGATACCCGAAACGAACTTTTCTTTTATGAATTGTATCATGCAGGAGATTTATCCAAATGAATCAACGCAAACACGGCGTAATTGATCATGTCTTGATAATTGGCATCTATGCCTTCACTGACCAAGGTTTTTCCTTGGTTGTCTTCTATTTGTTTTACTCTAAGGAGTTTTTGTAAAATTAAATCTGTAAGCGAACTTACACGCATATCTCTCCACGCTTCGCCATAATCATGATTTTTGGCCAACATGAGTTGATAGGTAATTTCTAAATGCTTGTCGTATAAGGCTTCACAGCTTTGGGCATCCATATCGGGTTGGTCCGCAACCCCCAATTCTAATTGAATCAATGCCATAATGGAATAATTGATAATTCCAATAAACTCACTTTGTTGCCCTTCGTCTATTTTCTGGGTTTCCAAAGATTGAATACTGCGTATGCGCTGCGCTTTTATAAAAATCTGATCGGTCAATGAAGGGAGTCTTAAGATGCGCCATGCAGGACCGTAATCCTTCATTTTTTTTACAAATAAGTCCCGACACTTGTCGGTTATTTGTTTATAATGTGTTGCGGTGGGGATCATGATTCTCCTAATAATTTGCGTAAATTTCGGTTAATTTTTTAAGTCTTTCAAATAAAGAAAGAAAAGTTATTCTCAAAAGAAATGCAGATACAGTGTAAAGGTAATCTCATCGATCTTTCCCAACCCAAAGTAATGGGAATCATCAACCTAACCCCAGACTCTTTTTATGCCGAAAGCCGTCAACAAGAAATCGATAATGTTTTAAAACTATGCGATAAAATGTTAAGCGACGGGGCCGATTTTATTGATCTGGGAGCATGTAGCTCAAAACCCGGGGCAGAAGCCGTTTCTGAAGCCGAAGAAATGCAACGCCTTCTCCCTACTCTAGAAGAGCTTTGCAAACGATATCCTACCGCTTTATTCTCTATCGATACCTATAGAGCCACTGTAGCAAAAGAGTCTTTGGAACTTGGCGCTGCCATGATCAATGATATTTCTGCGGGAAACCTAGATGCAAATATGCTGACCACTGTAGGCCATTACAAAGCGCCGTACATTGCCATGCACATGCAGGGAACCCCAGAAAATATGCAGAATAATCCCAATTACGAAAATGATATTGTCGAGACACTGATTTACTTTTTTTCACAAAAAATAAAAGCCGCCTACGCTGCCGGCATCAATGACATTATCCTCGATCCTGGTTTTGGCTTTGGAAAAACCATAGCCCATAACTATAAAATGTTGAAGCATTTTGATCATTTTCAGGTTTTGGGACAACCCCTTTTGGCTGGGGTTTCACGAAAATCAATGATATACAAACTGTTGGAAAGCTCGCCTGAAGAAGCCCTAAATGGAACGAGTGTTGCTCATACCCTAGCCCTTCAAAAAGGCGCCAATATTCTCCGGGTACACGATGTACGCGAAGCCAAAGAATGCATAAAAATTCTAGAAGCTGTCCAATAGTTTTTTAACTTTACAAGAAAGCCTAACATTTGAACCAACTCGAGTTTTTACAATTTTCACTCATAGACGTCATTGATGTGGTCTTGGTGGCCGTAATGTTGTATTATTTATATAAACTTTTACGCGGTACGGTAGCCATCAATATCTTTTTAGGTATTGTTATTATTTATTTGATCTGGGTGATTACGGATGCCCTCAATATGGATGTACTAAGCAATATCCTAGGGAACTTTATCAGTGTAGGATTTTTTGCGCTTATCGTAGTTTTCCAACAAGAGATTAGAAAGTTTTTATTGCTGCTCGGGTCAACAAATTATACACGGGGCAATCGTTTTGCACGCTTTTTTTCCTTTTTAAATGCAGATGGTGACCAAAATACAGGCTTAGACACCCAGACCTTGATCGCTTCTTGTAAACGTATGGCGGAGACCAAAACGGGGGCTATTATTGTTTTTGAACGCAGCAATACGCTTGATTTTTTAAAATCAACTGGTGATGAAACCCGTATTTTGATCAGCCCACAAATCTTGGAAACAATTTTTTTTAAAGACAACCCCTTGCATGATGGGGCGGTCATTGTTTCTGGAAATTACATCAAAGCCACCCGAGTGGTATTACCCGTTTCTGAATCCACTTC
>WTJB01000014.1:2165-6064 GCA_011526335.1 Candidatus Arcticimaribacter sp. | reverse complement strand
AAACAGATGCTTTGGCCATCGTTGTTTCTGAACAACGGGGAGAAGTCATCTATGTTAAGGACGGAAAGCTAGAAAAATTCAAGTCCCTTACAGAACTAGAACACCACCTCAAAAAGGATTTAAGCTTATAGATTTAAGCTTATAATCCCGGCTAAGCCGTTTTACTCAACTGCATCGCATGCAACTGACTGTAGGCGCCTTCTGGATTTTTTAGGAGTTCTGTATGGGAGCCCATTTCAATAATTTCCCCTCCTTCCATCACCACGATACGATCGGCATGACGAATGGTCGCCAAACGATGGGCGATGATGATTGAGGTTTTCCCTTTGGTTATTTTTTTGGTAGCCTGTTGGATCAATTCCTCAGAGTAGGAGTCGATCGAAGAAGTCGCTTCATCAAAAACCAAAAGCGATGGATTGCTAATGTATGCCCTTAAAAAAGCAATTAGCTGACGTTGGCCTGAGGACAACATCACCCCCCGCTCTTTTACATTATAATCGTATCCGCCGGGAAGGGAACTTATAAACGCATGAACCCCAATAGCTTTGGCGGCCTCAATGACTTCTTCTCGTGTTATCGCAGCATTTTTTAAGGTAATGTTGTTGAAAATTGTATCCGCAAAAAGGAATACATCTTGGAGAACCAAAGCCACTTTTTGGCGTAAGTTTTCCAACCGATAATCGCGTATGGAAACATCATCTAATAAAATTTCTCCCTTGTCGTATTCATAAAATCGGGAAATCAGGTTGATCAGTGTCGATTTTCCAGCGCCAGTAGCCCCGACGATAGCGATGGTTTCGCCTTGCTTTACTTCTAAATTAATCCCCTTGAGTACTGGAGTTCCTGGAACATAAGAAAAATGTAAATCCTTAAGGGATAATCTCCCTTCAATCGTAGAGGGAGCAAAGGTGCCTGTATTGGAGATTTGACTTTGGGTCTCCATTATCTTAAACACGCGCTCCGCAGCAACCATCCCCATCTGAAGGGTGTTGAACTTATCCGCAATTTGACGCAAGGGACGAAAAAGCATCTGAGACAGCTGGATAAAAAGAAAAATTACCCCTAGAGATATTCCTTCTCCACCCAAAGCATTGAGCCCTCCGTACCAAACCAATAGACCAATCGTAACCGAGGTGGAGATTTCTGCTATTGGGAAAAATATGGAGTTAAACCAAACGGTTTTTAACCATGCCTTTTTGTGTTTTTCGTTTATTTCTTGGAAGATCAACTGTTCTTGTCGTTCCCGATTAAACAACTGAACAATCCGCATTCCACTGATGCGCTCTTGTACGAAAGTGTTCAGATTTGCAATCTGTAAACGCACATCTTCAAAAGCTTTCTTCATCGATTTTTGAAATACCCGGGTGGCGTAGATAATGATGGGAAGTATGGCAAAAACAATCAACGAAAGCTTCCAGCTTACCCACAGCATGACCACTACCACCAAAGCCATTTTTAGTAAATCTGCAATGATCATAAACAGCCCTTGGCTAAAAATACTGGCAATAGTTTCTATATCCGTAACCGATCTGGTGACCAATCTTCCAACGGCCGACTGATCAAAATAAGCCATTTTGAAATGTAAGATTTTATCGAAAAGCTTTACCCGTAAATCTTTAACAATAAATTGTCCCAAACTGTTGGCATAATAAATAAAGATATATTGAAAAACGACCTCCAAAATAAGCACCCCTAGCATGAGAGTAATGAAGAGAAGTAAGCCTTGATAATCTCTTGGCGTGATGTATTCATCTACGGCAACTTTCAGCAAATACGGACTCAGTGTAGAAAATACAGATAAAGCGATCGCAGAAAAAAGCACCAAATAATAATAGCCTCGGTAAGGTTTTGAAAACCCCATGATCTTGTGAAACAACTGAACGTTAAATATTTTTCCCTGCGCTTTAGCCATACGAGCAATAGATATTTTGTGGATAATCAATCTCGGTTAAGTAAAGACCACAAGCCGGAACAGAAAATCCTGCCTTGCTTCTATTTTTACTCTCCAAAATCGTTTTTAATTCTTCTAGTGATATTTTATGCCGCCCTAGATCCAAGAATGTTCCGACAATAGCACGGACCATATTGCGCAAAAAACGATTGGCGGATATGGTAAATACATAGCCGTCTGCGGTTTCTTCCCATACGGCTGAAGTAACATCACATAAAAAGGTTTTTACGTCTGTGTGTACTTTAGAAAAACACTCAAAATCTTCATGAGACAACAACATCGCTGCCCCTTGATTCATATAAGCTACATCTAAAGTATGCGGATACGCATAGGCCAGCTTTTGTTGAAAAGGATTTTTACCCTTAACGATATGGTATTCATACGTCCGAGATAGCGCATCGAAACGCGCGTGGGCATCTGCCTGTACACGTGCGAGTTTATGGATGGCAATGTTTTCATCCAAATAACGATTCAGCAAATGGACCAAATTGTTTTCTTTTTCTTCCGAGAGGGTCGCCTCAAAATGCACCACCATGGTACGGGCATGAACCCCGGTATCGGTTCGCCCGGCGGCAACTACGCTTAACTCTTCTCGCAATAAAGTCGAAAGGGCTTCTTCTAAGGTTTGTTGCACACTTACCGCATTGGGTTGGCGCTGCCAACCATGAAAAGGGGTTCCGTTATACGATAATGTAAGAAAATAACGCACCCTACAAAGATATCAGAAACTCTTTCTCCTCCCAACTTCTTAGCAATGAGATTCAATCGCTTTTTGGATCATTTTTGCTTCTTTTAACTGATGGGTAGCATAAATATCAGCTGTAAGGGGACCTTTTATGATTTGCACGGTATACACTTTTTTACTGCGTAAATAAACAACCATAAGCAACAACCAAACCAATATATTAAGGAGTACAATCCAATCAAACCCCACAGCAAAACCTACACCCAACTGAGAGATAACCATAAAGGGGGCAAGAAAATAGGCAAAATACCGACGAAATAAATCCGTATGCACCTTTACTTTGGTGATTTGATTGTAACGAATGTCTTTAAAAATATGATCTTCTTGAAAGCGATAACGGAATTCGCCTTCTTTAAGAATAACAACAGAATTGAAGGGCTTTTTTGCAGTATATTGCATGGACATATGATTTGAGAGAGTTAAAGTTAGTGAAAAAAATAGTATTACTGTCCGATACCCACGGTCATATAGACGATCGTATTTTAGCCTATGTTGCTTTGGCAGATGAAGTATGGCACGCAGGAGATATTGGAGATCTAAAGGTCACAGATGCCTTAGCGGCTGTAAAACCCTTACGTGCTGTTTATGGAAATATTGATGGCCGTGAAGCCCGTTTATCTTTTGAAGAAAACGTATTTTTTTCCTTAGAAGGGATCAATTTTTTTATGACACATATTGGTGGACCCGCCGGAAAATATACTCCTCGTGTGCGAGAATTACTGGACGCCCATAAACCCGCAGTATTGATCTGTGGCCATTCGCATATCCTTAAAGTGATGCAGGTAAAAAATCGCAGCATGCTTCACCTCAACCCCGGAGCAGCTGGGGTACAAGGTTTTCATCATATGCGTACAATGTTACGCTTTGAAATAAACGAAGGGAAACTTCAGAACATGGAAGTTGTAGAATTGGGTACGCGTGGAAAAGGTTTAGCGAAGACGGTCCAAAGAACGAACTAAGTTTTCGTCCTTTCGAATGTAACGAGTTGAGATCAATAAACTCGTTCCTCCTAGAATAGCGATAGCGAGATCAGGATAGAAGTGCGTAAAGTTTTCTTGCTGCGTGATGACGAAGTAAATATAGGCTCCCCAAAAAAGAATAAATAAAAAGCCAAGGAACCCATTAATTCTAATTTGAAGGATTCTATTTTTGTATAAAAATATGTTTCCTAATGCTATCATTACAAAAACGGATGGAACAAAA
>WTJB01000014.1:0-2155 GCA_011526335.1 Candidatus Arcticimaribacter sp. | reverse complement strand
AACAAAAGGTAACTTTTCAGAAGCATCTTTAAACATAGGATAAAAAGCACTTTCTTCCCCAGGGAAAAAGTAAATCCCAACCAAACTACTGGCAATAAACAAAAATAAAAAAAGGGTTTGAGGTCTTTGAATCATGGTTTTTTTTCAAAATTAATTTTTTTTGCCCATTAAAATGATTTTTTTTGTAATATTGTTTCATCATGCAATCCAGCATGAACATTCCATTACACCTTTCATTGTACCCCATTTTCTGGTACAGAACTCCAATAAAAAATAATGTACGAAATTGCTGAATTAAAGACCAAGAAGCTTGTTGATCTACAAGTAATTGCCAAAGCTATAGGGTTAAAAAAAACCACAGGCTTAAAAAAAATGGATCTGATCTATCAAATCATAGATCACGTTTCCGCCAACCCTGAGTCCATCAAACCCAAGCAAGAAGCCCCAAAAAAGCAAGAAGCACCAAAAAAGGAAAAGCCTGTTGAAGAAAGAGCAAGCGTAGCGAAGGAGGAAGCCCCAGCCCAAAAACCCGATAAATCGGAACCCCAACGAAAAAAAGAACACGCTGCTCCTGC
Source organism: Candidatus Arcticimaribacter sp. (assembly GCA_011526335.1). Lineage (GTDB taxonomy): Bacteria > Bacteroidota > Bacteroidia > Flavobacteriales > Flavobacteriaceae > Arcticimaribacter. Next base: position 1,580 of record WTJB01000014.1, on the reverse strand, counting down.
GCACAAGTCGCAAAAGAAAGGGCACCAAAAAAATGGCCCCTCTTCTAAACCCAATCACGGTAAAAAACATGACCACAATCACAATAAGGATCACCGCAATCGCTACCGTGAGCCTGATTATGAATTTGAGGGCATCATTCATTCCGAAGGAGTTTTAGATATCATGCAAGAAGGCTATGGGTTTTTACGATCTTCTGACTACCACTACCTCTCCTCCCCTGATGATGTTTATGTATCACAATCACAGATTCGTCTTTTTGGACTTAAAACAGGAGATACTGTCTTAGGAACGGTTCGGCCACCGAAAGAGGGAGAAAAATACTTTCCTTTGATTAAGGTAGATAAAATCAATGGGCTAGATCCAAAGGTGGTAAGAGATCGGGTATCCTTTGAACACCTCACCCCGCTTTTCCCTCAGGAAAAATTTAAATTGGCCGAAAAGCAAAGTACGATTTCTACCCGTATTATAGACTTGTTTTCTCCTATTGGAAAAGGACAACGTGGAATGATCGTTTCCCAACCGAAAACAGGAAAGACCATGTTGCTTAAAGACGTGGCCAACGCTATCGCGGCAAATCATCCCGAGGTATACCAAATTATATTACTTATAGATGAACGCCCAGAAGAGGTAACCGATATGCAGCGCAATGTAAAGGGTGAGGTCGTAGCCTCTACTTTTGATGAGCCTGCAGACAGACACGTAAAAGTGGCTAATATTGTGTTAGAAAAAGCAAAACGCCTAGTAGAATGCGGACACGATGTCGTTATTCTCTTAGATTCTATTACGCGACTCGCTCGCGCATACAACACAGTTCAACCCGCCTCAGGTAAAATTTTAAGTGGTGGGGTTGATGCCAATGCATTGCATAAACCTAAACGCTTTTTTGGAGCAGCAAGAAATATAGAAAACGGTGGATCACTTTCCATCATTGCTACGGCATTAACAGAAACCGGATCGAAAATGGATGAAGTTATCTTTGAAGAATTCAAAGGAACAGGTAATATGGAACTTCAACTCGATCGTAAGATTTCCAACCGACGTATTTTCCCTGCCATTGATCTTATTTCCTCAAGTACACGTCGTGACGACATCTTATTGGACGAAAACACAGTTCAACGTATGTGGATTATGCGCAAATACCTCGCGGACATGAATCCTGTAGAGGCAATGGAATTCATCAATGATCGATTTAAAAGGACAGCCAATAATGAAGAGTTCTTGATTTCTATGAATTCTTAAATAAAGAAAGTACCTAAAACAAAAAAAGCTATCCGAATGGATAGCTTTTTTTTTGGCTTGTTATAAAAAATTATAAAGCAGAAACGTGCTTCGTAATCTTTGATTTCAAGTTCGCCGCCTTGTTGGCGTGAATGATGTTTTTCTTGGCTAGCTTATCTAACATAGAGATAACCCCAGGTAAAGCTGCTGCAGCCTCTTTTTTATCCGTAAGCTCGCGTAAACGCTTTAAAGCATTACGTGTTGTTTTGTGCTGAAAACGGTTGCGTAAGCGCTTCTTGTCGTTTGAACGGATTCTTTTAAGTGCAGATTTATGGTTTGCCATCTTTAAATACTTTTATTT
>WTJB01000043.1 GCA_011526335.1 Candidatus Arcticimaribacter sp. | reverse complement strand
AAGCTGGTATATGGCTTAACACACAACGTCCCGAATGGAATGATGCCAACAATGCCTTGGTCGGTAATGGTGTATCGATGGTTACCCTGTATTATTTGAGACGTTTCTTGGCATTCTTCCAAGAAAACCTTGACGGATTAGAGGCAGATTCCTTTCCTGTATCACAAGAGCTTGCAGACTTGTTTAAGAGCATGAAGACAACCTTCGAAAACAATCTCCAGCTGATTGATGCTCCGATTTCGGATCAAGACCGAAAAAGCGTCATGTATGATTTAGGAGAAAAAGCATCTCAGTATAGAGATCAGATCTATGATCACGGTTTTTCGGGAGAGAAACACGAATTGACCTTAGATGAAATAAAATCCTTTGTGGCCACAACACAAAAGTTCCTAGAAGATGCTATCCGAAAAAATAAAAAAGAGGACGGTCTATATCACGCGTATAACTTAATCTCTATCGAAGAGGATCAGGTTGCCGTAGATTACCTTCCCGAAATGTTGGAGGGACAAGTTGCCGTCCTGAGTTCAGGATATTTAAAAGCAAAGGAAAGTCTTGCTGTCTTCAACGCATTGCGATCTAGTGCCTTGTATAGAGAAGATCAGCATAGCTATATTTTGTACCCCAACAAAACCCTTCCTTTGTTTGTGGACAGGAATACAATTCCTGCTCAGGCCGTATCGGAATCTGAATTGTTAAAATCACTTTTGAAAAGTGACGATTATACGATCATCGCGCAGGATCTTAAAGGAGAATACCACTTTAATGGAAACTTCAAAAATGCAGAAGATTTAAAAGCAGCATTACATCAACTTCCGGCACAGTACGATTCTTTAGTCGCAGCAGAGAAAGAACAACTGCTTCACATCTTTGAGGCTGTCTTTAATCACAAAGCCTTTACGGGTCGTTCTGGCACCTTTTATGGCTATGAAGGACTGGGATCTATCTATTGGCATATGGTGTCCAAATTGGCCCTTGCTAGCTATGAAACCGTAAACAGTGCGGTTGCGCATAGCGAAGATGGGGAAACCATTTCCCAACTCAAAGAGCACTACTACGAGATCGTCAAAGGAATTGGAGCCCACAAATCACCCAGAGACTATGGTGCTTTCCCCAGCGACCCCTATTCGCATACCCCAGGCGGAAAAGGAGCTCAACAACCTGGAATGACCGGGCAAGTAAAAGAAGATATTCTTAGTCGATTTGGAGAACTCGGATTGCGCGTAAAAGAAGGGCGCTTGTGCTTTGATTTTTCCCTTTTAAAAGAAAAGGAATACCTCACCGAACCCGCAGTATTCGAGTATTTCAATGTACAAGGAGAGCAGAAATCCATTGCCCTAGACCCCGGTTCTTTGGCCTTTACTTATTGTCAAGTCCCAATTGTTTATAAAAAAGCGACAAACAATGCGCTTGAGGTTTATTCCGTAGAGGGACAATTGAAGAAGGAAGATACATTGGCTTTAGATTTTTCTACGACAAATGACATCTTTGACCGAAACCATAAAGTCGAGAAAATCATCGTCAACATCAATCAATAATCGAAATCAAATGACAAAAGCAATCACAGCAAATCAATGGCTTAGCACACTAATGTGGGCTATTGCTTTGCTGTGTTATGCTTGTAATACAAAGGCTCCTGATCAAAAGGCCGAAGAATATGTAACCGCGAAAACCCTTTTAGGAAACCCTAACTATCCTGCTATTTCTTATGGCGGGTATCGGACGACCAGTAGAGAGGTACAACCGACGATAGCACAACTTAAAAATGATGTACGTATTCTTTATGCCCTGGGGTATCGTCTATTGCGGACCTACAACCTCCAGTTTCCGCATACACCTAACCTTATTCAAGCTATTTCTGAACTAAAGAAAGAAGACCCAAAGTTTGAAATGTATGTGATGCTAGGGACATGGATAGATTGTAAAAATGCTTGGACAGATTCACCAGATCACAGGGAAGAAAACCTAGAGAACAACCAAAGTGAAATCAATAATGCAGTAGGGCTCGCCAATGCATATCCTGACATTGTCAAGATCATTGCGGTAGGAAATGAGGCGATGGTACACTGGGCTACGGCTTATTTTGTAGAGCCAACGGTCATCCTTAAGTGGGTTACTTACTTGCAAGATTTAAAACAGGAAGGAAAACTTCCAAAAGAGGTTTGGATTACCAGTTCCGATAATTTTGCCTCTTGGGGAGGGGGAGATTCCACTTACCACAAAGAAGGGTTAACGCAATTGATCCAAGCGGTAGACTACCTATCCATTCACACCTATCCTTTTCATGACACCCATTATAATCCCACTTTTTGGGAAGAACAAAAAAGTTTTGATTCCCTATCGGTTCCTGAACGCATAGACATCGGAATGGAAAAAGCTTTCGCTTATGCCATAGATCAATACAAAGCCGTAGAAAAGCACATGACATCTTTGGGCATTGATAAACCCATACACATCGGAGAAACGGGGTGGTCGACCGCTTCCAATGGCCTTTATGGCGCAAATGGATCGCAAGCAGCCGACGAGTATAAGCAAGCCCTTTACTATAAAAAAATGAACCAATGGTCTGTAAAAAATAAAGTTACTACCGTCTTTTTTTCCGCCTTTGACGAATCGTGGAAAGACCCGAACGGGCCAGAAGCTTCAGAAAATAATTTTGGGTTATTTACCGTAGACGGGAAGGCAAAATATGCCTTATGGAAAGCCGTTGACCAAGGAGTGTTTAAAGGACTGAGCAGGGAAGCAAACGGACCTGAAATACAGAAAAGTTTTGAAGGAAATACCGATGCGCTCATGTCGTACCTACTTCCCCCTAAAACTAGACAAGAATGAAAAAAATAGTACTCTTTTTATGTGCCCTGTCTCTACTGACATTTTCTCTTCACGGGCAAGAGACTGTTGTAAAAACAGCAGGAAGAAAAATACTGGTCAATGACGCTCCCTACTTCATCAAAGGAATCTGTTATCACCCAGTGCCTAAAGGGAAAATGAAAAGAGATTTTACCACTTTAGATCAGGATCTCCTCCTGATGCAGGAAGCAGGCATAAATACTATACGGGTGTATGAACCTATAGACGACAAAGAAGTATTGGACAAACTCCACCAGGCAGGAATAAAATTAATCGTAGGATTTGGCTTCAACCAAGGAGGGGTGTATGATATTGAAAGTGGAACAGTCTTGGATTATGTAAAAAAATACAAATCACACCCTGCTATCTTGTTTTGGGAATTGGGGAACGAATACAATTATCATCCCGAATGGTTTGGCGGGGACATTAATCAATGGTACACCGCATTGAATACAACAGCAAAGGCCGTTAGCGCTATAGATTCTCTACATCCTGTTGCGACAGCGCATGGAGAAATCCCAACCGAAGAAGTCTTAAAAGCCAACCCAAATATCGCTATTTGGGGCGTAAATGTGTACCGATGGGATCAACCCGGAAGCCTAATTGAAGAATGGGAGGAACGCGCTGAGCTGCCCCTTTATTTTTCTGAAGCAGGGGCGGACAGTTTTATGGCTGCAGAAAAAGATGAATACCAAGCAGGAGAAAACCAGACCGCACAAGCCGATGCAACAGCCGTTATACTCGATCAAATTTTTGCGCGTAAAGACAGGGTCAATGGCGTAGCGCTCTTCTCTTTTACTGACGGGTGGTGGAAGGCCGGTAACCCAGACCAGCAAGATCAAGGCGGATGGGCTCCCTTTAGTACAGGGGTTCCCTATGACGGGGCTCCCAATGAAGAATATTGGGGGATCGTTGATATTGATCGTAAAAAGAAGAAAGCTTTCTTTATCGTGCAAAAAAAATACAAAAATCAATAAACCTTAGCATATGAAAATCCTCTCTCTACTTTACTTATTGAGCATCAATTATATCACAGTCCCCCAGACGACAGACACCACAACCATCACCGTATATCAAACATCTGAAGGGGGTCATCAGCTCACAGAGGTTCGCCCGTTTAGTAATTCCCAAGGAATCGATGTAAGGGTGAACATCGACGCTAAAAAGCAGATCATCACGGGATTTGGCGGGGCGTTTACAGAGGCAAGCGCCACCTTATTGAACCAATTAGGAAAAGAAAATCGAGCGAAAATTCTAAACGCCTATTTTTCAAAAGAAGGAGCCAATTATTCTTTGACGCGCACCCATATGAATTCGTGTGATTTTTCTGTCAGCAACTATTCTTACACTCCTGTAGCAGACGATGTAGCGCTTGAACATTTTTCAATTGAAGAAGACCGCAATGACTTGATTCCGATGATTAAAGAGGCTATGGCGATCTCTGAAGATGGGTTTAAACTTTTTGCCTCTCCTTGGACTGCTGCGCCTTGGATGAAAGATAACAATAGCTGGGTGGGTGGAAAATTATTGCCCAAATACTATGACACTTGGGCTTTGTTCTTCTCAAAATATGTAGATGCATATCGCGCAGAAGGGATCGATATATGGGGGTTTACCGTAGAAAATGAACCCCACGGAAATGGCAACAATTGGGAGAGTATGCTTTACAGCCCTAAAGAAATGACCGACTTTGTGGTCAATCATTTAAGCCCCAAACTGCAAGCCGATGGAAAGGGAGAACTGGTCATTTTAGGCTATGATCAGAACAGAGAGGGAATAAAAGAATGGGTAGATGAAATGTATAAAGATGAAGAAACGGCATCCCATTACGACGGTACAGCCATTCATTGGTATGAGAGCACCTACGATTATTTCCCAGAAGCCCTGCAATACGCCCACAACAAAGCACCCAATAAATACCTTATCCAAACAGAGGCCTGTGTAGATGACGAGATTCCGGTTTGGAAAGACGATGCTTGGTACTGGAAAAAAGAAGCTACAGACTGGGGATACAAATGGCGAGAAGAGGAGAAAAAATACCTCCACCCCAAATATGCGCCGGTAAATCGGTATGCGCGGGATATCATCGGATGCCTCAATAATTGGGTAGATGGCTGGGTAGATTGGAACATGGTCTTAGATCGTCAGGGCGGTCCAAATTGGAAAAAAAACTGGTGTATCGCGCCTGTGATTGTTGATCCAGAAAAGGATGAAGTTTACCTCACGCCCCTTTATTATGTCATGGCACACTTTAGCAAATTTATTCGTCCTGGGGCAGCGGTTCTAGAGGTAGATAACAAAGAAAAAGATCTGATGATCACAGCAGCATTAAACCCAGATCAATCTGTAGCAGTCGTTGTTTTTAATCAAGAAAAAGAGGCCAAAAGTTTTACCCTCACCGTAGGAGAGACCAAAAAAAATATGGTCATAGATGCGCAAGCCTTACAAACAATAATCATTCAATAAATAAAAATATATGTCAAACGAATTAAACACTTCAAGGGTTCCTATGGGACAAAAAATTGCCTTTGGCATAGGGATGTTTGCCAACCAAATGTTCCCCGCAATATTGGGTATTTTTATGGTGGTACTGGTAGAAGACCTCGGATTTTCTGGATGGATGTGGTCGCTTATCTTTCTTTTTCCCCGCTTTTTTGATGCCATTACCGACCCGCTGATGGGCTTTATCTCCGACAACACAAAATCCAAATGGGGAAGAAGACGTCAATACGTTTTTCTTGGTGGACTCATCATGGGGTTAGCCTATATTTTTATGTGGCAATTGTTTAAGGAAGATAGTTTACAATACAATTTTTGGTACTTCTTTCTATGGTCCCTTGTGTTTTACTTTGGCTTGACTTTATTCAGTGTCCCCTATGTGGCTATGGGGTACGAAATGAGTGATGACTTTCATGAGCGTACCAATATTATGGCCATTGCTCAATGGATAGGACAATGGGCGTGGGTCATTGCGCCATTGTTTTGGATCATTATGTACGACCCTGAATGGTTTCCGTCTGCAGATGTCGCCGTACGCCAGTTGGCCGTTTGGGTAGCCATCCCTTGCGCATTGTGTGCTATGGTGCCTGCAATTTTTATCAAAAGCCCTTCTACGGTTAATGAAGACTATGACTCGGTTACCCTGTCTAATGTAGGCAGTAGTCTTGTGATGATCTTTAGAAGCTTTGGGGAAGCCTTTAAAATAGCAGAGTTTCGAAAACTTTGTACAGCGACCTTTTTAATTTATAACGCCTTCAACACAGTTGCTTCGCTTACATTTTTTGTCATTGTGTATACCTTGTTTAATGGGGATGCAGACGCTAGCGGTATCTGGGTGTCCATGTTTGGGTGTCTAGGGGCTTTGGGGACAACATTTATTGTGATCCCAACAATCACCTGGATGTCTAAAAAATGGGGGAAGAAAAGAGCTTTTATGATCTCACAATCCATTTCTCTCGTGGGCTATTTATTATTATACTTCTTATTTGTTCCTGGAAAACCTTGGCTATATGTCATTGGACTTCCGTTCTTCTCTTTTGGTATCGGGAGTTTATTTACCATTATGATGTCGATGACAGCCGATGTAATTGACTTGGATGAAATCAATACGGGAAAACGCCGTGAAGGAATTTTTGGTGCTATTTATTGGTGGATGGTCAAAGTGGGCTATGCCATCGCTGGCGCCTTAAGTGGGGTGATCATAACCATCGTTGGTTTTAATCCTGACTTAGCCACTGTAGATCAGCAGGCTGCTGTAGACGGCTTGTTGTCTTTCTTTTGCTTTTTCCCTATGGGCGGGACAATTTTAGCCATGTTTGTGATGCAAAGCTATACCATTACAGAAGAAAGCGCCAATGAAGTATCTGCACAATTGGCCAAAAACAGAGAAGCAAAGCAATAAACCATGATGAAAAAAAGCATTTTCCTTTCCGCACTATTGTGCTCCTTATTTCTTCAAGCCCAAAAAAAAGAACTTGTATGGGCTGAGGAGTTTAACTCCCCAACCCTAGACAGCAACATTTGGAATTTTTCTTTGGGAGATGGCTGCCCTGAGTTATGCGGTTGGGGCAACCGTGAACTTCAGCTTTACACCAAAACAAATCATCGATTGGAGGAGGGTATGCTGTACATCAAGGCAGAAAAGATAGGCAACGAATATCGCTCGACAAAAATCCACACCAAAGGGAAAAAAAGATTTCAATATGGACGCTTTGAAATACGGGCCAAGTTGGCAACAGGGCAAGGAATATGGCCTGCTTTCTGGCTTTTAGGGAATAATATTGACCAGGTGGGCTGGCCCCTATGCGGAGAAATTGATGTCTTGGAATACGTGGGACGTGCCCCAGGAGAAATTTTTACTTCCCTGCACACCAAAGCTGGACATGGAGACTATGCCAGTACCAAGACCACCCCTATCCCCAATATAGAAGAAGGCTTTCATCTCTATGCCGTGGACTGGGATCAAGATCGAATTCAGTTTTATGTGGATGACGTTTTGGTCTATACTTTTGCTCCTGAAGAGAGAACGCAAGAGGTCTGGCCTTTTGATCAAGAATTTTATCTCCTCCTCAATTTAGCCATTGGGGGACATTTTGGAGGGGAAGTGAAAGACGATATCTTTCCTCAAGAATTTGTCATCGACTTTATTCGGGTGTATCAATAATTGCTTTTTCTAGGCTTATTTAAAAGCACCCTAATAATGGTTTAGGCTATATTTTGATGATCTTCCAGGAAACAGGAGGAGAAAAACCACTGCTCTCCTGAGCGAAATGAATTTTGATAAAAGGCTGTTAAAGCTAGAGGCGGTCTCCTTGCTTTTGTGTAGGTTTGAATATGCTAAAAAAAGGGAGTTTTTTTCTTGTGTTTTTCCTTCACTTCGGACTGTTTGCTCAGACCCAAGAAAATAAACCCAATCCTAAATTAGAAATCGATCCAAAATCAAAAACTCCCCTATTGCTTCCAAAGGATAATAATCCTCTGCCCTCCTACCTCAACAAAGACTTCTTTAGCAAAACACCCAATCCCAACGAAGCGCCTAAAAGCTTTGAAAACCAAAGCATACAAATGGAGCCTCAAGAGACGTTTATTGATCCGGGAGCCTATTATTTAAATAAATTACAAAAACCCGAAGCGGAAAAAAATCCAAGTGAATTTCAAGTAGATCAGTACATGGGCGATTTTAGATCCTCTAGCGAAAATCTTCGGATTGTCTTTCGAGACCACGAATATCCTGATGGAGATCGCATACTTATTCGCTTTAATAACCAGGTTGTTCACCCCAATATACTTCTAAGAGAGCGTTACCAAAAAATGGACGTGGAATTGTATGACGGGTTCAACATCGTAGAATTTGTTGCCTTAAACCAAGGAGATTCTGGGCCCAATACAGCTGAAATGCGCGTATATGATGAGCAAGGGAAGCTGATGATGGCAAAGCAATGGAACTTGGCCACAGGACATAAAGCCTCTTTTATTGTCGTAAAAGAGTAGCTGTTGTTTACTCTCTTGTTTTTTACTACTTTTCCTTTTTAAACTACACCACCATGAAAAATATACATAAATCCTTTGGGGCTATGCTAGGCGTACTGTTTATAGCATGTACCCCAAGCCAAAAAGCCGATAAAAATGTTGGCATTGACCTCAGCTTAATGGACAACGAGGTACGCCCGCAAGACGATTTTTATAACTACGTCAATGGAGCATGGATGAAATCTACTGAAATTCCTGATGATAAAACCCGTTGGGGGAGTTTCAATGAATTGCGTGACAATACCGATGCAGATGTATTGGCCATTGTAAAAGCCGCGGCTGAGGATCCTCAGTTGACGGCCGACTCAGACGAAGGTAAAGCGGTGCAATTGTTTGAGCTGATCAAGGATACCCTTAGTCGAAATCAACAGGGAATCCAACCTTTGGTCCCGCATCTAGAACGCATTGGGCAAATAGAAAATACGAGTGATGTTCAAAAATATCTTGAAGAAACCCTCCCCAAAGGCAATAGCGCTTTGTTTGGGTTTTATGTCTCCGCAGATGCAAAAGACAGCAATAAAAATGTTGGGCAGCTGTATCCGGGCGCCTTGGGAATAGAACGGGACTATTACCTAAAAGATGATGAGGACTCGAAAAAAATAAAAGCCCAATACGAAACGCATGTAGCCCGTATGTTTGGTTTTATAGGAAAAACCGAAGAAGAGGCGAAAGCCATGGCGAGTCAAGTCGTAGCCGTAGAAAGCAGTATTGCCGCTGCAAGAATGGACAAAGTAGAACGCCGTGATCCCGCAAAACGCTACAATCCCAAAAACATGGAAGAAATGCAAAGCTTGACTACGCAAGTAGATTGGGTAGCGTATTTCAACGGCATTGGGGCTGAAAATTTAGACAATGTTATCGTGACTGATTTGGGGTATTTTACGCAGTTAGACAAGTTAATGACCGACCATAGCATTGACGAAATCAAAGCCTATTTGTGGTGGACCCTTATCGATGGTTCTGCTAGTCAATTGACCACAGCAATGGACAAAGCCAACTGGGAATTTTACAGCAAAACACTCCGTGGTGCAGTAGCACAGGAACCCCTTGAAAAAAGAGCTTTAAGAACGGTAAACTGGACGCTTGGAGAAGCCCTTGGGAAACTTTATGTCGCTGAAAAATTCCCTCCAGAAGCCAAAGCACAAATGAAAGAATTGGTCGGAAATTTGGTGAAAGCCTACACCGCTCGTATCAATAATCTTGATTGGATGGATGAAGCCACAAAAGCCAAAGCCATAGAAAAACTCGAAAAAACAACCGTTAAGGTAGGCTATCCCGACCAATGGAAAGACTATTCAGCAGTACAACTCACGAATGCCGAAGGACAGGCGACTTATTTTGATGCTATGCTCAATATTTCTGCTTTTGATTTTGCAGAAAACATAGCAGAATTGGGTCAAGCTGTAGATAAATCCAAATGGTTTATGTCTCCTCAAACGGTCAATGCCTATTACAACCCCCCATATAACGAAATTGTATTTCCAGCTGCGATCTTACAGCCTCCATTTTTTGACTTTAATGCAGATGCAGCAGTAAACTACGGCGGTATCGGAGGCGTTATAGGTCATGAAATTTCGCATGGATTTGACGATAGTGGTGCCGATTACGACGCCTACGGAAACCTTGTCAACTGGTGGACAGAAAAAGACCTTGAAAAATTTAATTCTCTAGGAGAAAAACTCGCTGATCAATACAGTGCCATAGAAGTATTGGAAGACACCTTTATTAACGGGAAATTTACCCTTGGCGAAAATATTGGAGATTTAGGAGGAATTCATGCGGCCTATGATGCGCTTGCCCTTCACCATAAAGACAATGGAACCCCCGAACCCATCGATGGTTTTACGGCACAAGAACGTTTTTTCCTTTCTTGGGGAACCATCTGGAGGGTAAAATCTAGAGACGAAGCCTTAAAAAATCAAGTGCGAACAGATCCACACTCGCCAGGATACAATCGAGCTTCACAACCCTTAAAAAACATGGATGCCTTTTATGAGGTTTTTGATGTAAAAGAAGGAGACGGGATGTACCTAAAACCGGAAGACCGCGTGTATATTTGGTAATCCAAAACACAATAAAAGCCAAGCTAAGCCTTGGCTTTTATCTTTCTATGGAAAACATTAGCAACGGAATACAATTTTTAATTGGACAGTTAGAATGGGTCATGTTCAGTCTGGTACTGGGGGGTGGCTTTTATTTGCTATTTCATTCCAAGGCTTATGCTTTACGTCACCTTTCTTTCGCTTCAAGGTTGCTTTTTCAGCGTGAAAACGAAAAAGGCATTTCGCGTTTTCAAGCCCTATCGGCCGTATTGGCCTCCACAGTTGGGCTGGGCAATATTTCTGGTGTAGCCATAGCATTACACATGGGCGGCCCCGGAGTCTTGGTCTGGATGTGGATAACCGCAGCAATAGGAGCCATTATAAAGTTCTACAGCAGCACGCTAGCCGTACTGATTAGAGAAAAAGAAGCTGACGGAAGCCCCTTAGGCGGGCCGATGTACTACATGACTTTAGGATGGCCAAAATACGGAAAACCCCTTGCCATCGCCTTTTCTTTGGCAGGATTATTTGGTGTGCTTCCGGCCTTTACCGCCAACCAACTCACCCAAACGGTAGTGACGGTCATCGCACCAAACGAATTCTGGGAGATTGGTGATCTGGGATGGAAAATTCTTCTCGGCCTAGTTTTTATGATCATTAGCAGCTTTGTTATTCTTGGGGGGCTTAAAAAAATTGTTCGTGTCACCGCAGCACTGGTCCCCTTAATGGTCGGCCTTTATTTTGGCCTTGGGGTTTTTATTTTAATACAAAATGCCAGCCTTGTCCCCGAAGTGGTACAACAGATCTTTAGCGAGGCCTTTAATGTAAATACAGCCGTAACGGGAGGGTTTTGGGGCTTGGTATTGTTAGGGATACGTAGGGCTGTCTTTTCCAATGAAAGCGGTGTGGGTAATGCACCGATGTATCATGGTCAATCGGAAACCAAAAACCCCATACACGAAGGTTTGGTCGCAGCCCTTGGCCCATTGTTAGATACTGTCTTGGTGTGTTCCATTACAGGGATTATTATTTTAATCAGTCAAGCACATTTAGACACTTCATTGAATGGGATTGTTCTTACCCTAGAGGCTTTTGACCGGCTATTCTTTGGCGTTGGGGACAGTGTGTTGCTTATTATGGTATTGGTTTTTGGTATTTCTACTCTACTCACTTATGCCTATTACGGGGTGAAATGTCTTGATTTTTTAACCCGTAAAAAATGGGGCTTTGTGTACAATTATATCTACCTCTTGAGTATTGTTTTCTGTGCCGTAGCCAAAGTAGATTTGGTCATCGGGCTCATCGATCTTTCATTTGCCCTTATGTGTATTCCCAATATGATTGCCCTGCTCTACCTATCGCCCAAAGTGGCTGTATTACTCCAAAAAGAGAAAAGTGAATAAAAAACAGTGGGTAATTCTAGCGATGATTCTCCTGCCTTTTATTGGGTGGTATTTCAATATTTTTCTATTATTCTTGGTCCTACCGTTAGGTCTGTTTTGGCGAAAGAATGACCTTGAATAAATTTCAAAAAAATCGAAAATAGAGTATATTCACGGGCATATTAATTGAACTATTTTTCCCATTGATGAAAGGATTTTTATTTGATTTGGATGGTGTAATTGTCGATACGGCCAAATACCACTATATCGCGTGGAAACGGGTAGGACAACAGTTAGGCTTTGAACTGACCCACGAGCACAATGAACAACTGAAAGGCGTAAGTCGTGTAGATTCTCTCGAACGCATAATAGCATGGGCGGGAGCAGACTGCAACGCAGAAGAAAAACAACGCCTTTTGGTCGAAAAAAACGAAGACTACCTCCGCCAAATCGAAAATATGGATACCGATGAAATTTTGGAAGGCGTAGAAGAGGTATTGCTTTATGCCAATAAAAATAATATCTCCGTAGCCCTGGGTTCAGCCAGTAAAAATGGAACGCGTATTTTAGAAAAATTGGGCCTTACCCATTACTTTCAAGCCATTATTGATGGGAATCACGTCACCCGGTCAAAACCCGATCCTGAAGTGTTTTTAAAAGGTGCAGCAGCCCTAGGGCTAGACCCAAAAGACTGTATTGTTTTTGAAGACGCCGCAGCGGGAATAGAGGCCGCTCAAAAAGCCGGTATGAAAACCATAGGAATGGGCGGTAGCCCAGAATTGGCTGCTGCAGATTACTGCTTTGATAGCATGAAAAAAATTAGCCCCGCTTTTATCGAAACTTTATAACGATTTCTCTCATGATTAAAACACACTATAAACATCATCCTTGGAAAATCATTGAGGAAGGATGGAATCCCGATAACGTAGAAGCTTCAGAAAGTCTCTTTAGCATTGGAAACGGAAATATGGGGCAACGCGCCAATTTTGAAGAAGATTATAGCGGAAAAAGTTTCCAAGGAAGTTACTTGGGGGGCGTCTATTATCCCGATAAAACCCGTGTGGGATGGTGGAAGAATGGCTATCCAGAATACTTTGCCAAAGTATTGAATGCCCCCAACTGGATTGGTGTACACATTAGCCTAGACGGCGAACCCCTTGACCTGAATACGTGTACAAATATAGAAGAGTACACACGTGTCTTGGATATGGAAAAAGGGCTGTACTCGCGCAGTTGTATTGCTACCCTTCCTAGCGGTTTAAAAGTAGCCCTTCACAGTCAACGAATTCTTTGTCTTTTTCAAGCTGAAATGGGAGTAATCCGTTATGAAATTGAGGCCTTGAACCGGGAAGCTAAAATCGAAATCTCCCCTTATATCGATAGCGGGATAAAAAACCAAGACAGCAATTGGGACGATCAATTTTGGGAAACAAAAAATAAAAAAATAGAGGATAATAAGGCCTATATAGAAGCGCATACCCTAAAAACGGGCTTTGAAGTAGGTACCTTTATGCAGGTTGATTATTACGAAAATGACACCCCTTTTTCTCTTCCTCTTGCAATAGAAAAAACGGCAACTAAAATTGCTTTTAAAACCCAACATACCCTTTCGCCTAAAAAGAAGTTTGTACTTCACAAACGCGGAGGTTATGTCAGCAGTAGAACCCATACAGATGAGTCGCTCTCCACAACGGCCTTTTCTGTATTGGAAAACTACAAAGGAGAAGCTTTCGAGTTGCTCGTAAAAAAACAAGCAGATGCCTGGAAAGAAATCTGGAACCGTGCAGACATTCAGATTGAGGGAGACATCAAAGCCCAACAAGCCATCCGATTCAATATTTTTCAGCTCAACCAAACCTATACCGGAGAAGATGCTGGTCTGAACATTGGACCAAAAGGATTTACAGGAGAAAAGTATGGCGGAAGTACCTATTGGGACACCGAGGCGTATTGTATTCCTTTCTACATGGCGACCAAAAAACAAGAGGTGGCAAGAAATCTTCTTACCTACCGCTATCTTCAGTTAGACAAAGCCATTGAAAATGCAGCAAAACTTGGTTTTACCAACGGAGCAGCCCTCTACCCTATGGTGACCATGAATGGGGAAGAATGCCACAATGAATGGGAAATTACCTTTGAAGAAATCCACCGCAACAGTGCTATTGCTTTTGCCATATTTAACTATACCCGCTATACGGGAGATACGACCTACATCCCCGAAATGGGAATGGAAGTTCTTGTTGGAATTGCCCGTTTTTGGGCGCAACGGGTAAACTACTCTGAACGAAAAAAAGCCTATGTTATGTTGGGGGTAACCGGTCCCAATGAATATGAAAATAATGTCAATAACAACTGGTACACCAACTACAGTGCCCAGTGGTGTATGCGTTATGCTGCCGAACAATGGGAAAAGCTAGAAAAGGATGCTTCAGATCGGGCAGCATCGCTTCGAAAAAAGATAAACCTTAGTCCATCGGAACTCAACCAATGGAAAGAAATATGTGCAAATATGTATTTTCCTAAGGACGAAACCCTTGGGATCTATTTACAACAAGACGGGTTTTTAGACAAGGAAATGACACGCGTAGAAGCACTAGACCCAGCAGAACGCCCGATCAATCAACATTGGTCTTGGGATAAAATTCTGCGCTCTCCCTACATTAAACAAGCAGATGTGCTTCAAGGGTTTTACTTTTTTGAAGATCATTTTGATCTCGAAAGCCTGCGTAAAAACTATGATTTCTATGAACCCTTTACGGTTCATGAATCTTCATTATCGCCTTGTATTCACGCTATTTTGGCTGCAAAATTAGGGAAAGAAGAACAAGCCTATACCTTTTATTTACGTACGGCTCGACTAGATTTAGACGACTACAATGCTGAAGTTCACGAAGGCTTGCACATCACCAGCATGGCGGGTACCTGGATGAGTATTGTGGAAGGATTTGCCGGGATGCGCGTAAAGGAAGATCGTTTGAGTTTTCAACCCTTTTTACCGAAAGACTGGAAGGGGCTTCAATTTCGAATTAACTTTAGAGGGGTGATCTATTCTTTACACCTCTCCGACGGAAAATTCCACTGTAGTGTAGACACCTCAAGTGCTATCGAAATTGAAGTCAATGGAAAAGTACACCGCTTTGAAAAACAATGCGCACTCGAGTTGACCGCCTAATTCTTTGTATCTTGAAATAAATAAATGACCATGATCAACAAACAACAAATTTTAAAACAACGCCCCGTAGGTTTACCCGATGAAAATACTTGGGCCTATACAGAAACCCCTATAAGAGCCTTGGAAGAAGGAGAAGTCCTTATTGAACAAGAATATATTTCGTTGGATCCTGCCATGCGTGGCTGGATGAATGAGACCCGCTCATATATTCCTCCTGTTGCTTTAGAAGATGTGATGCGCGCCGGAACAGTAGGTAAAGTTATTGATGCGGCCGCCAATGCGCCTTTTGCTGTTGGGGATTATGTTACAGGTTGGGGAGGTGTACAAAGTCATTTAATTACCAAAGGAGAGAACTTTTATAAAGTAGATCCTAGCAGAGCTCCACTCCCCGCATATATCGGTACGCTTGGTATGCCTGGAATGACCGCTTATTTTGGTATTCTTGAGGTAGGGAAAATCAAAGAAGGTGACGTTGTTTTGGTCTCTGGAGCTGCTGGAGCAGTAGGCAGTGTGGTCGGACAAATTGCCAAAATAAAAGGCTGTACCGTTGTGGGTATTGCTGGGGGGCCAGAAAAATGTAACTATGTCGTTAACGAACTGGGCTTTGATGCTTGTATAGATTACAAAAACGAAAGTGTAATCAAAGAAATCAAACGCAATTGCCCCAAGGGGATTGATGTGTACTTTGATAATGTTGGGGG
>WTJB01000270.1 GCA_011526335.1 Candidatus Arcticimaribacter sp. | reverse complement strand
TCCCGTTAAGCGTTCCGGTAGCCCCAGCAGTCGCCTCAGGACATTTTACCGTTACCCCATACTCGTCGTAGTAAAAAGTAGATGTATTCGTATTACTGCTAGAAAAAGCAAAACCAACTACAGGCAATAAAAGTGCGAAAAAACGGAACAATGATTTCATAAGTATAGTTTCTACATTAAATATAAAAAAGAAGCAAGCGACAATTGATTATGAATTTCCATTATTGTAATAATAGAGATCATAAGCTAATTTTGACACTTGTAAACCCAAACAGAACATCAATTAAACATTGAAATTCAGATAGCCCCTCTGTAATATACATAATTTTTTAAATAAATTATTGATATCATACATCGTGCCAAAGGCTAATAATCATCCAACACAGTAGAATAAATTTTATAAATTAAAACAGAGATAAAGGAATTTCCTATCTTGAAAAGAAAACTTACATGCGATATTTTGTTATTTTCTTATGCACTCTATGGGGGTCATTAGTGCAAGCACAATCTGAACTTGCGGAAGGTCCGTTCTCACAGCTCATTATACGTGGTGTAACACTGATCAATGGAAACGGTGCGCCACCACAAGGTCCTGTTGATGTAGTCATTGAAAATGATCGTATTACGAAAGTGGCGGTTGTCGGCTATCCTGGGGTAGCCATTAACGAAGATCGACGCCCAGAATTGAAAGAAGGGGGACATGAAATTGAGGCCTCGGGCATGTATCTTTTACCCGGTTTTATTGACATGCATGGTCATATCGGCGGAGTGTCACAAGGAGCCGATTGGGATTATGTATTTAAGCTTTGGTTAGCCCACGGCATCACCACAGTTCGTGAACCCAGCGGGAGAAGCAGAGACTGGGCATTAGACCTAAAAAAGAGAAGTGAAAAAAATGAGATTATCGCACCCCGTATCATACAATATACCGGCTTTGGCGCAGGATCAAAAGGGGGTATCCATACCCCAGAGGAAGCGCGTGCCTGGGTACGTGAAAATGCAAAAGCAGGATCCGATGGGATAAAGTTTTTTGGTGCTGCTCCAGAAATTATGGAGGCGGCATTGGACGAAAACAATGCGTTGGGTTTGGGGTCTGCCTGCCATCACGCACAGCTCAGTGTTGCCCGATGGAATGTCTTACACTCCGCAAGGGCTGGATTGACCACTATGGAACATTGGTATGGTTTACCTGAAGCCTTATTTGATGATCGAACGGTACAAGACTATCCCTTAGATTACAATTACCAGAATGAACAGCATCGTTTTGAAGAGGCAGGCAAGTTATGGGAACAAGCCGCACCCCCGTACTCAGAGCATTGGAATCGTGTTATGGAAGAATTGCTGGCGTTGGATTTTACCTTAGACCCTACCCTTAATATTTATGAAGCCAGTCGCGATTTACACCGCGCCAGAAGAGCCGAATGGCATGAAGATTACACCTTGCCAAGTCTTTGGCGATTTTATCAACCTTCAAAAATTTCTCATGGATCCTACTGGCACTATTGGGGCACCGAGCAAGAAATCAAGTGGAAAAGAAATTACAAACTCTGGATGACCTTTGTCAATGAGTACAAAAACAGAGGAGGCAGAGTGACCACTGGCTCTGATTCAGGCTTTATCTTCCAACTCTATGGATTTGCTTATGTACGGGAATTGGAACTGTTACGCGAAGCAGGATTTCACCCGCTAGAAGTGATCCGTTCCGCTACACTCAACGGTGCAGAAGCCTTAAAGATGGAGGACGAAATTGGAACTGTAGAAGTGGGCAAAATTGCAGACATGATTTTGATCGAAACCAATCCTTTAGAAAATTTAAAATCGCTTTATGGGACCGGTGCGATTAAACTTACCGAGGACAATGAAGTTGTTCGTGTTGGAGGGGTAAAATACACCATCAGCAAAGGGGTGGTATACGATGCCAAAGGACTTTTAAATGAAGTCAAAGAGATGGTGGATAAAGCCAAGGCCGAAGAAGGCTTTAGCCTAAAACAACCTGGCATTAAATAAGCTTAAAACAAGTGATCAATTTTTTGTTTCTGAATGGCTTGCTGAGCTACCATACCATACAAGGAAACAATTTTATCTAAATGTTGAAATCGTGGATCTTGGGTATGGCCTAAATGGTAACGGTAATATATTTGCTGAACAATCACAGCAATTTTAAATACACCAAAAACAAAATAAAAGACGATATCATCAACAGCTCGTCCACTTTTTTGGGCATACAATTCTACAATCTCACCGCGGGTAGGGTTACCAGGTTGTGTGGTTAGGTTGAGCTGGTTTTGTGCGATAAATTCTGGGTCCGTATGATGTATCCAATACCCTAGGGTAGTCCCTAAATCCATCAAGGGGTCTCCTAGCGTGGTCATTTCCCAATCCAAAACGGCTTTTACGTTGAATTGATTATCAGGGGTAAGGACCAGATTATCGTACTTAAAATCATTGTGAATTAGGCTTGCACCACTTTTTTTTGGCATATGACTCGCTAACCACTTCGCCGTGTCTTCCATGGCCTTATGGTCATGGGTTTTGGCTTTTTGATAGCGTTTTGCCCAACCCACTACTTGGCGTTCCACATAGCCCTCGGGATTCCCTAATTCGCCTAGCCCCATCGCCTTGTAGTCCAGCTCATGCAATTCTACCAAAGTGTC
Source organism: Candidatus Arcticimaribacter sp. (assembly GCA_011526335.1). GTDB lineage: Bacteria > Bacteroidota > Bacteroidia > Flavobacteriales > Flavobacteriaceae > Arcticimaribacter. Next base: position 1,532 of record WTJB01000270.1, on the reverse strand, counting down.
GACTAGATTTTCTGCCAACTGTGCAAATTCAGTTGGGTTAGGCATTTCTTCTTTGGGGGTTGAGGCTCTTAAAATGGTGCCTTCAACTCTTTCCATCAGATAAAACGGAGCATCAAGCACACTTAAATCTTCACAAAACAAAAGTGGTTTTGGCGCTTTTTGATAATGTCCTTCTAGGGCACTGAGGATCTTATACTCTCTGCCCATATCATGACCCGACTTGACGTTTGCCCCAAAGGGAGGGCGTCGTAAAACATAGTCAGCATTATCATACCGAACTAAATAAGTAAGGTTAGAAAATCCTGAAGGGAATTGTTTTACATCTAAAGCATTTTCCTTTTTTCCTAAGCGCTTATTTAAGTAGCTCAGGAGTTTTTCTTCATTTAACTGTTCTCCTTTTCGAACCGCTTTGGCTTGATCTAGTCCCATAGGTTTCGGTAAATTTAAAGTTGACGTTTGTACTTTTTTAAGATTGCCCGGGCCAAACGACTTTTGTGTACTTCGTCTGCTCCGTCATAAATTCTAGCGGCTCTTTCGTGACGGTAATAAAACGCCAAAATGGTGTCATCTGTCACTCCCAAAGCCCCATGAACTTGTATGGCACAGTCCACTACTTTCTGTAATACATTCGCGCAATAAAATTTTATGATCGATATTTCTGCACGTGCGTTGGAAGCACCTATGCTGTCAATTTTTTCTGCAGCGTCTTGGATCAACAAACGTGCTGCATTGATTTCAGCTCTGCATTCGGCAATCCAATTTTGTATGGTTTGTTTATCCCCTAGGGTTTCTCCAGGGGCTATTGTGCGTGTTAGCGCACGTTCACACATTAAGTCAAAGGCTCTTTCACATATTCCTAGCCAACGCATACAGTGATGAATTCTTCCGGGACCTAAACGCTTTTGGGCGATAGAAAAGCCCGCACCGTCTTCTCCTAAGACATTGCTTAGCGGCACTCTACAATCGTTAAATTTCACCTCTGCATGGCTTTCCCAACCCCCTCCTGGATGCCCCATGATGGATACATTACGCACAAATTCAAATCCGGGTGTATCTAGGGGAACGATGATTTGACTGGCTCTTTGGTGCGGATTTTCTCCTTCAGGATCTGTAACCAACATAGCGATGGCAAAACTGGCTCCATCACAACTTGACGTAAACCATTTATGCCCATTGATGACGTATTCGTCTCCTTCTTTTAAGGCCACAGAACTCATTTTCACCGGGTTCGAACCCGCATTGTTTGGCTCAGTCATGGCAAAACAACTTCGAATTTCACCCCTTAGTAAGGGATAAAGGTATTTTTCTTGCTGCTCTTTTGTTCCAAACTCGATAAGAATTTCCATGTTTCCTGCGTCTGGAGCTTGACAATTAAAACAATAATGTCCATAAGGACTACCGCCCAAAATTTCGGAGATTTCTCCATGTTGTGCATTGGTTAACCCTAAGCCACCATATTCTTTCGGTATTTGTGGAAGCCATAATCCTCTGCTTTTTACAATTTCTCGAAGTTCATTAAGTTTAGGCAGTTT
>WTJB01000027.1 GCA_011526335.1 Candidatus Arcticimaribacter sp. | reverse complement strand
GCCGTATCGGAACTCGCATCAATCGATAAAGTAATGGTCGATTGTTGGGTGCCGTCAATAATAAAATCGTCAATGCTAGAGAGAACAACAGTTTGGGTAACATTCCAATTCGCATTCGTAAAGGTATATGAAGTTAGGGTCGAAGAAACCTCCCCTGCATCCGCAGAAGATAAAGATATAATTACATCGGTGAGGGGTTGTTTTTCTAAAACCAAAGAGAAGGTAGCCGTCTGCGAATCTCCCTCGGTCAAAAGACCATTGAGCACCCCAAGGGCAAAGGAGGGCAAATCATTATCTTGATTGACTACGGTTGTCGTTTTTGAGGCGAGACTGGTAAATGCTGCAGCAGAAGAAGAATTGACTGAAGCAGTTATGGAAACCGTTTGGTTGCCATCCACTAAAAGTTCATCAACGGAAGTCAGAGTAACAAACTGTGGTGTATTCCAATTGGATGGAGTAAAGGTTAAACTGTTTACCCCAACAGTGACTTCTGTTAAATCAAGGCTTTGTACATCTAAAATTACATTGGTCAAGGGTGCTTTTGTCAGTACAATAGAAACCGTAGTTGTAGCTGGGTTGCCCTCTGATAGAAGTCCAGCCGCTGGACTAATGGTAAACCCAGGAGTATCGTCATCTGCTACTGAAATCACATAAGTTGGTAAAGGATTTGGATCATTGAAACAATCATCTGAAAGCGGATCATTGATACGAACAACAAAGGAACTGCTTTGGGTACCATCAACAACCACATCATTGACGGCTTCTATATAGCCTTGTTGCGGGGTATTCCAATTGCTTGGGGTAAATATCATTTGTGCCGTTGAAACAGTCATTTGACTTGCGTCAGACGAGCTAATATCCAAGGTTACGGTACTTGTTGGCTGATCATCCAAAACCAATGAAAAGGTATTGGTACTGCTGCCTTCAAGAAGGTTTAAGCCCGGAGGGATTAAAGTGTAAGCACCATTAATCACATTGACATAAACGGCCAAACGCGTAGCACTTTGACGATAGAAAAGATTTGCCGTATCCGATAAATTTGCCGCTTCCACATAATATGTAGTCCCATCAACCAAAGGAGTAGTACTGGGAATTTCTGTCGTCGTTCCAGTTGCCGAAGTAAACCAGACCAAATTGTATGGATTGCTTAAAATATCGGTTCCAGGAGAAACGACTATATCATTTAAGGTTGGAGTATCAGAGAGACAGAAGGTTTGCGTTGCACTCGATGTAGTGGGGGGTAAAATTTCATCCGTGACACAGATGGAAGAATTGGTAAAACGAACTCTATGTGAATTGTTTAAGCCTCCTGTGGCGGATGTAAAGCCCCAATAGGTGATATTCCCTCCAAAGACATCGTCGATTAAATCGATGGTTTTAGAATTTTGATAAGTGGTCCCATCACTGTGGTCCAGCACATAGGAAAATACCTGAGTGTCCGGATCCCAGCTGATGCTTATGTCGTGCCACATTCCGTTTTCTAAATCATTAACTTCTTCTATATCTGCTGCTGCGGGCTGAACTATACTTGCCCCGTCGACAACAAAGGCCAAGTGGTCTTGCGTACGATACCAATCTGAGGTAACGGCATAAGGAGGGTCGGATGTAGCATTGGTAAACGTGTCTATTTCTAGCGCAAATGAAGGATCGATTGGACTGCCCCCACCATATCCTATCCCGTAACCAGCGGTACCTTGACCCGTATCTAAGTTTTGAATCACGAAAACCAAACCATCCGCTCCTTGGTTGGTGGCATCATCAACGCCCAAATAAATATCAAAATCTAAATCAAAAGCCACACGTAAATCCAATTTATTCTGATACCACACCGAACCCGCAATGGCATCTACTTCTGGGGTTAACTGAAAGGTATTTGTGGATACTAGGGTTGCGCTATTGACCAAACTAAATTCTGAAGGGACAAAATTTCGCGTAATACACACTTCCGGATCAACATCTTGCGTACGTATTTGAATTTGTTGATCAGCTAATGGATCAAAGTCATCATCAGAGCTTGCATCAAGAATACTAAAGTTTACATTGTTTACTTTATCTCCATCACGAATACCATCTAAAACGCCGCTGACGGTTATGGTCTGTGTTGTGGCCCAATTTAATGCGGTGAAGGTCAATGTCGTGGTTGAAAATAAAAGCTCTGAGGTATCAGGGTTGGAAAAAACAACAACAACGTCAGACGCTGGCTTACGATCCAAACCAACGGAAATAGAGCCCGTAACGGTCCCTGATTCGTTTACAATTTGATAGGAAGGAGAAACCGAAAACCCAGGGTCAACCGGGTCTAAATAATCTACAATGCCATCGCTATCGGCATCGTTGACATTCAGCTCTACACTGTCAAGGAAACCATCATCATCAGAATCCGTATCCAAATAATTGGGGGTAGTATCGCTATCGGTATCGGTCGTTCCCTCTATACTATCCAAAATGGTGTCTCCATCAGAATCGGTATCCAAATAGTTTGGCGTCCCGTCAGAATCGGCGTCTGCGTTGGTTTCTGTAGACGTTAAAATTCCATCGCCATCGTCATCGGTATCAAAAATATCGAAGGTTCCATCACCATCAGTGTCGAGGGTCGACTCGTCCCCATTAAGAATATTATCTCCATCACAATCATCCGCATTCCATGCTGCTGATGGACTTACTGACTGAGAAGAAACCACCAGTGCACATAAATCAGTATAATCGGTACCATCTGTAGTTTCCTGTCCATTGGTTACACCATCACCATCACAGTCTGAAGAATTCCATTGGGCCAGTAATGCAGGATCAGAGGGCTGAGACGAACAAGGTCCTATAACAGTTAATGTTGCACTGTTTTGCGCTGAAAAACAAACATTGTCTCTATGAGAAACAACAAGGGTATACACTCTTCCGCCTAGACCTGCCACATTTGATAAACTCAGCGTAGAAGATGTTGTACCACTATACACTCCCCCATCAGTAAGATTGGTTCCATTTTCGCGCCATTGAAATGTAAGACCTGAACTCGCATCAAATCCAGAAGAATAATCAGGTGTTCCATCGGTATTAAATTCACTAGAACTCGAAGCAACTGCAGAGCTTATGGAAAAAGTGGTTCCATTGCCATCAAATATCGTTTTGCTAGACAAACTGCTAGCATCTACAGCAATGGTCGTTGCTGTCAAATAATTCAGTAAACTCGAACTTACCGTAGAAGCATTGGGTAGTGTTGTGTAAACTGTCCCTGAAACACCAGCAGAGATAACCAATCCGTTTGCATCTACTCCTCCATTGGTAAATGTTGGGGTACCCGTTCCGTAAAAAGCATTGTCGGCCCCGTCGGCAGTACTAGAATTATAGGCTTCATTAGCATCAGAGCAACCGTCATTATCAGAATCATTGTCTTCTCCATTAATCCATCCGTCGTTATCCAAATCGTCACACATAGAGAACACAAACTGACCAGAGTTGAGAGAAGCCGAAGCTAGATTTAAATAGGTAATCCTGATGGCCTCTATGGGTAAATTAGTAATAACATCAAACTCTGCAAAAACAGGAAAAGCAGATGTTCCAGAAACAGTAAGGGTGGCTCCAGATGCTTGTATATTAGCATTAAGCGAGCTTAGTACTGTCCATTGAAAATTGGCTGGCGCTCCAACAACTGAAAACTCAAATTGATCAAAATCTGTGATGTTGGATACGCCGATACTACTATCTGCACCAAAACGAATTTTAGTTGGGGAACCAAAAGTCATTGTTGTTGTAAAGGAATGATTGATCACCGCAGGGTTAGGATCTTCAAAACGCAGTAAACTTCCCCCATTAACAGAGGAAATAGACACTAAACCGTCTGTCCCTACGAGTTGAACGGGTGCGTCTATCGTAATGGAGGAAACCAAACTATTTCCGTTTAGGTATTTTGTAAAGGTTTGGGAAGTATCCCCTGGACTTAACCCAGAAGAAATAGATGAAAAATCAATAAATGTTATCGGACATTCGGTAGAATCTAAAATACCGTTGTTGTTATCATCTAAATCATTGTGATCCAAAATACCATCTCCATCGCAGTCTCCAACAGGGCCTGGGCATTGCCCATAAAGTTGAATACTGAAGGTTAGCAGGAAAAAGGCGAGAAAAAGATTTCGGATAAGAGGAAAATCAAATCCTACTCTTTCAGAAATATTTTTATTTTGTCCGGACACACTAAATATATATT
>WTJB01000119.1 GCA_011526335.1 Candidatus Arcticimaribacter sp. | reverse complement strand
GATTTAGGATCTAGTGCTTCACGGCGTGGGGGTTCGAGTCCCTTCACCCGCACTTAAAACCTCTGCTGCTGCAGGGGTTTTGTTTTTATATGCACTATTCAAAGCGACAAATCATACGGTTTTTTCTCCTCTTGCTCACAGCAATAGGACTGATTTATCGCCTTTGGGAAAGCATACGAGTTTACTTTGAACCCATGCAAAATTAGCCCATGCGCGAGGAAATGATTAGAGGAAAAGAAGCTTTCAGCGGTTGTTTGTTTACCGGCTGCGCTTGCTTCCTTGTCGGAACTATATTATTGGTATTGTTTGTCTTTCGCTCTTCTATTTTTTAGCGCGAAAGTCGTCTAAGCGGATATCATCAAGCCCTTGTTGGTCGAAAGGATATTCCATATCGTCTTGAATATTGTAAAGCGATATTAGAATAAACTCACTTAAGATTACCACAAAATAGGTCAACCACTCTGGGTTTTCAAGGCCAATTTTATTGATGATGGTAGGCGTGTAGATCAACGGGAAAATGTAGATGAAAATTTTACAATAGGCTTTCAAACTGATGGGTGTTCGGTGGGTGTGAATCGCTAAGGTGTTTTCAATTCCCTCGTGAACTTTTTGTAAAAAACTGTAGGCCTTTTGCTTAACGCTTTTTCCCACAGCTTCTGTGTTGTTGTCCATATAATCGATTAGGTCTTGGAAGGCAGCATTGAGCTCATTTTTTTCAGGGGTTCTCCCGTCCAAATGTTCTACCAAGCGATCGGTAATGGCATGTGTTTTTTGAATTCCTTCTGCTTTTTCAGTATCATTCATTTTACTCCCCATAAAAGAATACTCAATGGCCAAGAGTGCACTTTTAGTTTTGCTTAAGTGTTCCAAGGCCTTTTCACGACGTCTAAACGCTCCGCGAATGGCAAAAACCAAAGGAAAAATTATAGCTATACTAATGAGGGTAAGGTCGATATTGTAAATTATGCTTTTACTGTAACAGATGTAGGGTACTGTTACAGAAATGATCATGGTGTATAAGGTACGCTGGTTGATTATTGAGAAATACTGATTCACTTTGGAGATTATTTTTAACTTTATAGTGATTATTAATTATATCTATTGCAATATATGAAACAATTCATTACCCTATTCTTTTGCGCTTCATTAATGTTCGCACAGGAAGCAGAAAAAGGGCTTTTTGCCGAAACTGGTAGCATGGATGCGAAAATTGCATTCTCGCCCAAGAAATTGCGCAAAAGCAACAACGACACTATTTATTTCGACACTCCTTTCCAGTACAAAGTAGACGGAGAGTGGAAAGAAATGGAGATTGGAATTCGCGCTAGAGGAAACTTTAGACGTGCAACTTGCTACTACCCACCGGTGAAAGTGGACTTAAAGAAGAAGCAAACCAAAGAAACCGTTTTTGAAGGTCAAAAGAAGTTAAAATTGGTCCTTCCTTGTTTAAAGCAAAGCGACAAAAACGACAACATCTTAAAAGAACTGATGGTGTACAAGCTCTTCGAACTAGTAACACCTTATCACTTCAAAACACGTCGTTTATCGGTTGAGTTTACCGATCAAAATAAAAAGAAAACAGAAACAGAAACCATCAACGCCTTTTTGATCGAAGACGATAAAAAAGTAGCAAAGCGTCATGGCGGACAGGTGTTCGAACGCTACATCCATCCCATGGCCATGGACAGTGATGCTTCTATTCGCAACGCTATGTTTCAATACATGATTGGAAACACAGATTTCTCGGTGGCTTACCAACACAATGGGAAATTACTCTACGCTGGTAAAAAAATCATTCCGTTACCTTATGACTTTGACATGTCAGGATTCATTAACCCAAGTTATGCCGTGGTAAATGAAACCTTGGGGATCAAAAATATTCGTGATCGCAAGTACCGCGGATTCAAACGTAAGGACGAGGAATTTTTTAAAGTTAGAGATGTGTTTGTGGGTCAAAAGCAAGCCATGTTTGACTTGATGAAGACCTATGAAGCTGACTTTGACAGTCCGAAAGAGTTTAGCGAAGCTTATACGTTTGTTGAAAGTTTCTTTGAAATCATCGAAGATGACGCAAAATTCCGTAAAAACGTAATTGACGCAGCACGCACGAAATAAATCACAGATTTAATTTTTATTGAGCACCGCCAGCATTTTATCAAATATGGCGGTGTTTTCATATATACCTGCGAAAGTTTCTGCACCAACCCCCATAGCAAATACAGGGACCATGCTCGCTGTATGTCCACCCGTTACAAAACCTCCTTTTGGTGTGAAGTTTTTTACATTACCTGCCGATAATCCTAAACCACCCGTTTCGTGATCTGCAGTTACTATTAACAACGTATTGGGATGCTTTTCTACAAACTGAACCATTTCTCCAATGGCTTTGTCAAAATCAATGAACTCAGTAGTGATGTACCCTAGGTCGTTTGCATGTCCTCCCCAGTCAATTTGAGATCCTTCAATCATCAAAAAGAAAGCACCCTCATCATTATTTAATTTTTTAAGCATGCTAGCAGTAGCAGCTTGAAGGCTTGGTTTTCTTCCTTCTCTAATCGGTAATGGTTCATCGTCGTTTGTAAAGTAGCCCACACGACTATTCATAGAGGCATCAAAACCCTTGAGATTGTTGGCAAATTCCCAGTCTGTCATCTCTTTCAAAAGATTACGTCGGTCAGAACGGCGGTTGAAATGCTTTTTGCCTCCCGCAATAAAGTAATCTACTTCACTAATGCTAAACTGGAAAGCAATGTCTTCATATTGTTTGCGTGAAATTACATTAGCATAAAACGAGGCGGGCGTAGCATGAACAATACTAGAAGTGGCAATTAAACCAGTTTTGTAGTCTTTTTCTTTGCTCAACTCTAAGATTGACGATCGGTATTCATTAGACATGCTAATTCCAACAACACCATTTAGTGTTTTAACACCGCAGGCCATGGCTGTTCCACTAGCAGCAGAATCTGTTACTAAAGCATTAGAAGAATGGGTTTTCGATAATCCTATTACGGGAAACGATTCCAAGTGCGTTTTATTCCCGTTTGCATACATCCCCGCAGTAATTTGAGACAAACCAGTTCCATCTCCTATCATAAGAATGATATTGGTTGGTCCTTCTTGTCCGTAATGAAGGTTTGCAAAAAACAAAGTCAGAAAAAAGAAAAAATAGGATTTCATATAACTCATAGTTTCAATAACGTAAATTACGTTTTATAACATATTGTACCGCGAATTTAAGGATAAATTACGCTACTTTTCATTTTCTGTTTCTTAGGGGATGCATTTATACTAGTCGCCAAAATAGATTTCCATGCATTGGTGGTGCTTTTGGTGCGTACAAGAGGAAATTTTCACAAAGTCAATTAATACTACTTCACCACACTTTATTCGTAAAGCTTTAGTGCTTTTGTTAACTTTGTAAAAAATTGATACATGGATCCCATCCGAATGGTTGACTTAAAAAGTCAATACAATCAGATTGCTGACGAAGTGCAATCTGCATTAAACGATGTCATTGAAAGTACTGCATTTATTAACGGTCCAGCCGTTAAGCAATTTCAAGCCAACTTAGAACAGTATTTAGGAGTAAAACACGTTATTCCATGTGCAAATGGAACCGATGCGTTGCAAATCGCTTTAATGGGATTAAAGCTTGAACCAGGAGATGAAGTGATTACAGCCGATTTTACCTTTGCGGCTACAGTAGAAGTAATCTCGCTACTGCGACTAACCCCAGTATTGATAGACGTAGATCCTAAAACCTTTAACATAGATCCCAAAGCCATAGAGGCGGCAATTACACCAAAAACAAAAGCAATTATACCTGTGCATTTGTTTGGTCAAGCTGCTAATATGGAAGCCATTAACGCAATTGCAGAAAAACACAACCTTTATGTTGTTGAGGACAACGCACAAGGAATAGGAGCGACCTATACCTTTAAAGATGGTTCTAAGGCTAAAACGGGAACAGTAGGTCATGTTGCGGCTACTTCTTTTTTCCCCTCAAAAAATTTAGGCGCCTATGGCGATGGAGGTGCAATCTTCACTAATGATGATGACTTAGCTCATTTTATTCGCGGGATTGTCAATCACGGTATGTACAAGCGGTATTATCATGATGTAGTAGGAGTAAACTCACGACTAGATGCCATGCAGGCAGCAATTTTGAACGTGAAGTTAAAACACCTCGACTACTATAA
>WTJB01000097.1 GCA_011526335.1 Candidatus Arcticimaribacter sp. | reverse complement strand
CCGGGGCCGCTTAATTCCACCACAGGATTTAGGCGTTTAATTTATTCTACTTTTAATGGCGTTACCTGTACCACTTCTGTGGCTTCAGCTTCTTCTAATATTGTAACCATTACAACTACGCCCAACGCGGCAGCAGTAGTTACTACTGATGCCTTTAACAATACCGTATGTGAAGGGGACGATCTTGTTATAGATGCGAGCAGTACAACCAACGCCCAACGCTATCAATATTATGTTAACGGGACCCCCCAACTAGGAACCATAACATCAACAGCGAGTTTTACACTGAGTTCGGTTAGTTTTCCTGATAATACAGTGCTTACTGTGCGTGCCTATGTGGGGACAACCACAAGTACATGTTTTGATGATGCCACCGTTACCATACGTGTAAATTCTTTCTCGGGATCTTCCTCTTCAATAGGGAACAGTCAAAATGTTTGTTCGGGTGAAACTCCAGCAGCATTTACATCACTAGCTACGCCTACCATTGATCGATTAGGCGATGGAGCTACCTTTACTTATCAATGGCAGTTAAGAACAGGATCTAATCCTTTCTCAAATATATTAAACTCTAATTCAGAAGTTTACACCCCTACAGCGGTTAGTACTACTACAACCTTTAGAAGAATAATTGAATCTACTTTTAATGGAGTAAGTTGTTCTGAAATAAGTAATGTAGTAACGCTAACAGTAATTGGGGGAGTAACGCCTTCAGCAAGTTTTATTACCGGAAATCCTAATGATGTTATTTGTGATGATGCGGCTGTTACCCTAGATGCATCAGGAACGACAGGAGGCTCTAGTTATTCTTTCTTTATTAATGGAATCATCCAATCGGGGCCAGCTGCAGCATCTACCTATGTAATTCCTGCGGGTACCTTAAGCGATAATGATGAAGTGTCTATCATTGCTTACTCAGGTGCGCTAGGTGCGGGTTGTACAGATACTGCCACACGAACGGTTAGAGTCAATAGCATCACAGCCACCAGTACACTTTCTGGTGCACAAACCATTTGTAGTGGTGATCCTATTACCACCTTAAGTGGTGCTGTTTCTGTATCACCTATCGGGGCTACCATCAGCTATGAGTGGCAAAGTAAAACAGCTGTAACAAGTTTTACCGCCATCTCTGGAACCAATTCCACCTCATATACGCCTTCTGGTGTTACGACTACTACAGATTTTAAGCGAATTACTTACGCCGCATTTAATGGTCAAACCTGTCAAGTTGAAAGCTCAATTGTTCGAGTAACCGTTGATCCAGCCCCTACGGTTACGCTTAATGGGGGTTCTGCTCCTATTTGTACAGGCGATAGCGTAACATTTACAGCAGCTGGAGGTTCTTTTTACGAATTTTTCGTTGACAATGTAAGTCAGGGAGCAACTAGTACTTCAAATACAACGTCCATTACAGGCTTGACCGACGGTCAACAAGTTACAGTGGAAGCAACGAATGCTCAAGGCTGTACCACAGTATCAGCAGCTACTACGATAAATGTCAGTGTTTTAGCAGCAGCCGGGATTACTTCTGGATATACAGCTGACACAATGTGTGATGGAGAGTTTCCTATCTTTACCGCAACCCCTGCCGTAAATGGATATACTTATCGTTTTTACGTAAATGGTGCCATTCAAAATCTAGGAATTTCTACAAACACTTTCAATACATCATCTGCTACCTATAATTTACTAGATGGTGATGACGTTATGGTTGAAGTAGAAAACGCTGCAGGTTGTGTTTCTTCAGCTACTTTAGAAATGCGCGTATTGTCTACTACAGGAAGCAATACCTTGGCATTAGACCTTTCAAATTCAGTTACAAAAACAATTTGTTTTGGCGATGATCCAGATACTATTTTAAGTACGGGTAGTCCAACAACAACTGTTCCTGGAGCCACAGTAACTTACCAATGGCAAAGTAATTCTGGTGGAGGACCTTTTGCTGATATTCCTGGAGCAACCTCTGCGGATTATGATCCTCCGGGACTTTCAGTTACTACAGCCTACCGAAGAATAGCCATTACAACAGTAAATGGAGTGAGTTGCCCTGCACCTGCAGATTACGCTACAGCTGCTTCAAATGTTGTCACGTTTACGGTAAGCGCAGCAGCACTTCCTTCGATAAGCTTCTTGTCTGGGGTAACCAATAACGTTGCTTGTGCAGATGAGGATATTACTTTTGATGCCAGTGGAACAAACACGGCAACGCATTTCAGATATTTTATCGATGGAGTACTACAAGTTTCTACTTCTACGGCAAGTTTCTTTGTCCCTGCAGGAACCTTATCAGATCAATCTTCTGTAACTGTTGAAGCTGTTTCCGCTTCAGCTTCTCCCTGTTTTAGTTCCTTTACAATGCAAATGCGCGTCATTTCCTTTACGGGTTCTAATACCATCGGAAATGATCAGATTGTTTGTGAGAACGAAAATCCAGCCGTATTTACAAGTTTAAATGTTCCAACAAGTGTTTCGGGAGCTGTATTATCCTACAAATGGCAGAGTAGAACAGGTACGAATAGTTTTACAGACATTACAGGGGCCACCTCTCCAACCTACGATCCACCGTTATTATCTTCTAGTTTTGATTATAGAAGAGTTGCAGTTGCCACAATAAGCGGTGTAAGTTGTGAAGATTTCTCAAATGCCCTTTCAATTACAGTAAATCCTGCTCCTGTGGCTACCTTAACCGGAACAAATACCGGCTGTATTGGTGACAATATGGTCTTTACAGGTTCGGGTGGGGTCTTGTATGAGTTCTTTAATAACAATGTTAGTTTAGGCCCGGTAAGCAATAACAATACCGTTAGTTCTACTTCCTTTACGAATTTGGATCAGATCACCGTTGAAGTTACGAGTACAGACAGCTGTACGACGACTTCGCCTGCTACGGTATTAAGCATTACCCCAAAACCTGCCGCTGCCTTATCTTCAGGATTAATTGCCGACACGATGTGTGAGGGCGAGTTTCCTGTATTTGTTGCTAGTCCTGCGGTGGATGGTTATTCATACCAATTCTTTGTAAACGGATCCCCACAGTCAACCGGGGTATCTACCAATACTTTTTATACAGCTTCCCCATCCTTGACCATTAACGATGGCGATGAGGTTTCTGTAACCGTAACCAATGCCAATGGATGTTCGGAGACGGCAACCTTAACCATCCGTGTTAATGAATTGACCGGATCCAATACGGTATCGGGTACACAAACGATATGTTCTGGTGGAGATCCATCAGAAATAACGAGTTCAGCCGTACCCACGGCATTGATTCCTGGAGCAGTGATTAGCTATCAGTGGCAAAGTAAAACGGTATCTACGAGTTTTGTAGATATTCCAGGGGCTACTACAATATCCTACAATCCACCGGCTTTATCTGTAACAACGGCTTACCGCAGAATTGTATACGCTACTGTCAATGGCGTACAATGTCCTACAAATTTAGGAATAGGGGCTTCTAATACAGTAACGGTTACTGTAGATGCTGCCGCTCTTCCTGTGATTACCTTTACCTCAGGATTGCCCAATGACACCTTGTGTTCTACGGATTCTGTAACCTTTGATGCTACCGGTACCACAGGCGCAGATGAATTCGAATACTATGTAAACAGCACATTGGTTGTTGCAAGAACGGCATCACCAACGGGGCTTACCTATACGCGTGCTGCGGGGACATTAACAGATAGTTCAACCATTACTGTACGTGCTTATTCAAGTACAGTAACCGGGTGTTTTAGTGAGTCCACGATTCAAATTCGTTTGAATGACTTTAACGGCACCAACACGATTTCGAATACGCATACCATTTGTAGCGGTGAAACTCCAGCACAGTTAACGGGTACAACATTGACGTCTACTTTAGGTGGAGTGATTAGTTATGAGTGGCAGAGTAGAACGGGAACCAATACCTTTACGGCCATACCGAGTTCGAATTCGGCAAACTATACGCCTTCAGCCTTATTTACCACGACAGAATTTAGACGAATTGCCCGTACTACCTTTAATGGTGTTTCTTGTGATTTGGTCAGTAATGATGTTACCGTTACGGTAGATCCTGCTCCGGTAGCTACTTTAACCGGGACCAATACAGCTTGTTTGGGAGACGAGGTAATCTTTACGGCTTCTGGTGGTATAGTATATGAATTCTTCAGAAATGGCGTAAGCTTGGCTGCATCAGGAACATCGGCTACGATCACCCGAACTGACTTAGTCAACGGAGATCAAATTACAGTAGCTGTTACTAATGCAAA
>WTJB01000145.1 GCA_011526335.1 Candidatus Arcticimaribacter sp. | reverse complement strand
CATTAGAAGAAAGCATCAATGACAAGAAACGCTTAATGCATGATATTTTCAACGAATTATAATTTATCCTACTAAATGGCAAGAAAAACCAAACTAGAACGCTTTAATGATCACGTTCTTTCAAAATTCGAAATTTATAACAATTTATTTTTAACCCTTCCTTTTCAAAGCATTCACCAAACCTCACAATATTTGCCGCTATTTGCAACCCATTGTAAGGAAGGCTTTGCACAAAACCTATCCCCCAAAGAGATTGTTGATAGCTTCTTTATGATTTTTGATCAAAAATTGAAGCGGGAAGACAATACCGCATTGTTGTTCCAATTTATTCAATACATAGAACGTCAGGTGGTTTTGTTTGATGCCATAGAAGACGCCGCCTATTCTGATGTAAACAACATGCACGGTAGAGGTACTTTGCGTTATATAAAGGAAGAGACCAAATCTTTAAATAGGCTAAAGGAATTAAAAGAATACCTCAATCGTTTTAGAGTGCGTATAGTGCTCACGGCCCACCCAACGCAGTTTTATCCGGGATCGGTTTTGGGGATTATTACAGATTTGTCCAAAGCCATTAAAAAAGACGACTTGGAGCAAATAAAAGTGCTCTTGGCGCAATTGGGGAAAACGCGCTTTTTTAATAAAATAAAACCCACTCCTTTTGATGAGGCGGTTAGTTTGCTTTGGTTTTTAGAGAATGTATTCTACCATTCTGCCAGCACCATTTTCAATTATTTACAGCAACACATCTTTAACGGTGAAAAAATTGATAATTCTATTTTTGATTTCGGTTTTTGGCCAGGAGGCGATCGAGATGGAAACCCTTTTGTAACCCCTGAGATCTCGTTACAAACTGCGGAGCGTCTTAAATTTTCTGTTCAACGTAACTACTATAGAGATTTACGCCGTTTAAAGCGCAAAATCACCTTTGATGTTGTGGACGAAAAAATCGCACATCTTGAAGATCGAATGTACCAAACGCTATTTTATTCGAATCCGCAAACCGATCTTTCATTAGACGAGCTCACCGCTGAGCTAAATGAAATTGAACGTGTGCTCATTGACAAGCATCAGGGCTTGTATGTAAACGAAATAACGGATTTACAGAACAAAGTAAAATTATTTGGTTATCATTTTGCCGCTCTTGATATCCGACAAGATTCACGTGTGCATCAATCTGTTTTTGAGACCATTACCTCTCATCCAGAAATCAGAAAGTATATCAATGGACTTCCCGCCGATTATAACAATCTACCGCTTGAAGAACGCCTTCAAATATTACCTCAGCTTACAGGAGAAGTACCGGTTACTCTTTTTGAGGAAGAAAGCATTACGGCCAGAACACTAGGGTCTGTGTACGCCATGAAATCGATACAGGCCACCAATGGGGAACGCGGCTGTCACCGTTACATTATAAGCAATTGCGGGAGTTTAGAAAACATATTGCAGCTTTTTGCTTTGCATCGTATCTGTGGGTGGAATGAACCCAATGTCGATATGATTCCTTTATTTGAAACCATTTCAGATCTAGAAGCTTCAGAAGAAATCATGCGCACGCTTTATGGCAATCCGATGTATGCAAAGCATCTAGAAAGAAGAGGGCAAAAGCAAACCATTATGCTTGGGTTTTCTGATGGGACCAAAGATGGAGGATACATCATGGCCAACTGGAGTATTTATAAAGCCAAAGAGATTTTGTCGGGTGTGTCCAAAGAATTTGATGTAGATGTGGCTTTCTTTGATGGAAGAGGAGGTCCGCCTGCACGCGGAGGAGGAAATACCCATCAATTTTATGCTTCGCTCGGAGAAAATATTCAAGCGGATGATATACAACTTACCATTCAGGGGCAGACGATCAGTTCTAATTTCGGTACTTTAGACTCTAGTCAATTTAACTTAGAACAATTGTTGAGTTCAGGAATTGCCAATCAGGTTTTTCAAAAAGGAGAGAACACCCTCAAAGGAGAGCAAAGAGAAACTTTACAGTCTCTTGCGGAAATAAGTTTTAAAGCCTACCAAGATTTTAAGTCGCATCCGAAGTTTGTTCCTTATTTAGAGCGAATGTCTACCTTGAATTATTACGCCAAAACCAATATTGGCAGTCGTCCCTCAAAAAGAGGAAATACAAAAGGGCTCGTTTTTTCTGATTTACGCGCCATTCCATTTGTTGGAAGTTGGAGTCAATCCAAACAAAATGTTCCTGGATTTTTCGGTGTAGGTACTGCCCTTGCTGCTTTTGATAAAAAAGGAGATTTTGCGCAAGTAGAGGCCTTGTATAATCATTCTTCGTTCTTTAGAACACTGATTGCCAATAGCATGATGAGTATGATGAAGTCATTCTTCAATCTTACCGCATACATGGCTAATGATGAAGAGTTTGGAGAGTTTTGGAAGATCATTTACGAAGAGTTTTTACTGAGTAAAAAAATGGTATTAAAGCTCACCGGTATGGACAGTTTAATGGAGGACCAAGCCGCCGGAAAAAAATCCATAGAAATTCGAGAAGCAATCGTGCAGCCACTATTGACCATTCAACAATATGCGCTTTCTGAAATTCAACGCCTGAAAAAAGTAGGGGCAAAGGCATCAGAAATTGAAGTCTATGAGAAACTGGTTACCCGATCGCTATTTGGAAATATTAATGCCAGTAGAAACTCCGCTTAATTTGCATAGTAGTCGAAAGCCTCCCATAGGAGGTTTTCTTCTACGATAATGTCTGTAACGGGTTTTCCAATGGCTTCTAGCAGTACAAACTTTACCTTCCCGTGACTGTTCTTTTTATCGAATATTAAAAGCGCTAATATGTCTTTAATGTCCTGTTTGTTTATATCAACAGGAGGGTAAATCGAATTAAAGGTTGATTTAATTTCCTCACATTGGCCTTGGTCTAAGCCACAAAGTTTTGTAGACAAATAAGCTTCTAAGATCATTCCAATTGCGATGGCTTCCCCGTGCAAAAGGGTGGTTTTATCTTTCTCTGTCAAGAAATAAGACTCTATGGCGTGACCTAGGGTGTGACCGTAGTTCAATATTTTTCGTAAACCATTTTCATAAGGGTCTTCCGTAACAACCTCATTTTTTATTCCAACAGAATGAAATATATGTTTTTCTATATCGGAAGTATTTATGGCAGAAAAATCCGCTAATATCTTCCAGTATTCTTCATCGCGAATCAGTCCGTGCTTTAGCATTTCTGCATAACCACTACGGTATTCCTCCCCCGGCAGGGTCTCCAGGTAGTGGGGGTCTACGATAACCATTTGTGGGGTATTGATTACCCCAATTTGATTTTTTAGTGGGCCTAAATCTACCCCAGTTTTTCCACCAACAGAAGCATCTACCATAGACAATAATGTCGTGGGGATATTGATGAAATCAATTCCTCTTTTAAAAGTAGAGGCAACAAAGCCGCCTAAATCTGTCACAACGCCGCCTCCTAGGTTAATGAGTAGGCTTTTTCGATCGGCACCGAGTTCTGAAAGACTTTCCCACACCCCCATACAAGTGTCTAAATGCTTATTTTCTTCGCCTGCCTCGATTGAAATTACTTCAAGGGGTATAGACAGGCCACTGTGTTGTAAAAAAATGGGCAAACAATTTTCCTCTGTATTTGAATCAACCAAAAGATAAACAGAAGAGTAGTTTTTTGAAGCTAAAAGAGAAGTGAGAACCTGGTAGTTTTTTTCTACAAATTCTACGTTATATTGGGTGGCTTTGATGAATTTCATATATAATTTCAAAATTACGCTTTTTATATTAAAAACGTCTTATATTTGAACCAGCCCTAATTAAAAATAGCAGTATATTTATTATGAAGGGCAGTTCTTTTTTAGAGCTGCTTTTTTTTTGCGCTTTATTCTAATTTTAGATTATATTTCAGGAAAAAAAGCAATGTCAGTTTTTGACAATACTCAAGTAGCTTTTCAAGCCAAAACAGATGCCCAGTTAGACCGGGCTTATTTTTTATTTAAAATGATTGCCAGTGCGCCCATGGTAAAGGTGGGGACGCTTGCTGCCCAATTTGCGCTAAAATCAAATTTGCCTGTAGAGGGGCTTATTCGGGCAACCGTTTTTGATCATTTTTGTTCGGGCACTTCGGCTGAGGAATCCTTACCGGTGATTAATCAACTTGCCGAAAGCAATGTGTTTTCTATTTTAGATTACTCTGTAGAAGGTGCTAAGTCTGAGATCAATCTCGACACCTGTTTAAGCAATACGCTAAAGACGCTCGCCTTATCAAAAACACACAAACACGTTCCTTTTTCGG
>WTJB01000075.1 GCA_011526335.1 Candidatus Arcticimaribacter sp. | reverse complement strand
AAAGTCGGGCATATTCACCCAAAAGGTTCCTTGCGATTCAGCATCGTTGTAGGGGATACCATTGATGGTAACATTCACCCGGGTAGCGTCACTCCCACGCACTCGAATCCCGGTATAGCCAATTCCAGCACCCGCATCTGAGGTGGTTACCACAGAGGGCAAGTAGTTGAGGAGAATGGGCAGGTCTTGTCCTAAGTTTCGCGGTTTAAGGTCTTTTTTGGTCACTTCGGTAAACGGGACGGGTTGGTTGTCTAAGGCTCTTAGCCCCGATACACTTACTTCTTCTAAAGAAATAGGAGAAGCCGTTAGCGAATCTTTCGCTTGCTCGTTTTGTGCAAATAAGGAGGATATTCCTGCCGCACAAACACAGATAAAAACAGTTGTTTTCATTCGAAAATATTTTACGAATAAAAGGGGTAACTATTCTGGTTAGTAGTACATTAAAAAAAACTATTTCCCTTGGCGGCATTACCCGCCCAGGTTCATAGGGTATGATCTCAGCTCTTTATTTAGAGCACCCCTTTGAGCGGCACAAAGATACCATTATTTTATTTTTTTGGGTCAAAAAGAAGCGAATTCGTTTAGCGTTTTTCGATGGCCGCGATGGCTTTCGCTAACCGCTCCTCTAGGGTACCGCTCAAGGCAATAAAGGGCAGCTTATGCAGAATCAATTGGTCTTTAAAGTAGTTGTACATCTGGGGGCGGGCTTCTGGACGATCTCTTAGGTCATCTTTTTCCCAGGGAACATCGATATCCGTCAACACATACAAATCGTATTGGGTGGTGGCGAAAAGGGTAGCTATTTCTGGTGCGCAATAGCCGTCAAAATGGGTTTCTGACCACACCTTAGTCACCAAAATATTGGTGTCACAAAAAAGGAATTTACGGGCGTTTTTTAGGGCGGCGTTTTCGGCCGCTAACTGCCCATGGGCAATGGTGATGAGATCTTCTAAACTGCAATGTTCTTGCCGGGTATCCCATTTATGCTGGAGGAAATCTCTTGCAAACTCGGGCACCCAGGCCGTCTGGTAATGTTCGGCCAAGGCCTTGGCTAGGGTTGTTTTCCCTGTACTTTCTGGACCGTAAAGAACAATCCTTAGGCAGTCTGTGGGCTGTTGAGTTGTTGTTTCCATGCGCGGTAACCATAAAAAGCAATGAGCGTAAAAATAAGATACTGTATGGCGGTGAGGGTAAGTCCCTTATAAAAATACAAAGGAACAGATATACAATCGCCTACAATCCAAAAGACCCAATGTTCTATTTTGCGGCGTGCCATGATCCACATCCCTACAAAAAAGAGGGCCGTGGTAAAGGTATCTGTATAAGCCGTCCAACTTTCCCACTTGTCAAAAAAGAGGTATACATAATACACCCCCAGCAAAGAAGCCATAAACAAAAAAACTCCGATATACTTTTCTACTGTGGTCATACGGCCGATAGGATGCACAATTGCCCCCTCCTTTTTTTGTGTCCAAAAAAACCATCCATAAGCACTCATGATAAAATAGTAAGCATTGATGAGCATATCGCCCAGGAGCATCCACTTCCATAAGAGATAAACAAAGATGGCCGTCGAAATCATTCCGGTAGGATAAACGGCAATTTTGTTTTGTTTGGCGTACCAAACACTTGCCAAGCCCAAGAGGACAGCCATCACTTCTAAACCAATATCTATAGGGCTATACAATGCGTACTGCCCAAAGAAAAAATCATACAAAGGGGTGGTAGTCGCTGCGATCACTTTTTACAATTTTTAGGTGAATCATACCGGCTGCTATTTCATCAAAAGAAGTTTCAATGGCTTGGGTTAAAAATTCCATCAAGGGTGCGAATTCTCCATACACATGGGTGCTCAATGCATTTTCGATCACCCGAAACTCCGATGCCCGTAAAGCACGTATAAAGGATTTTATGGGTGCTTCGTAATCGTTTTGTAGCGGAGCTAAGGTAATTTCTATCGAAACTTTCATAGATGCCTCGTTTTAGCAATAGTGAGTTGATGATTTTCAAAGGTACGGAAATGCAGATCGAAAAAATGACTTTCTTTCCCGTACTGCACTTTGGCTTTCCCTACCGTATCTTCTAGTGTAAACGGGGCAACTTCGATATCTTGAGACAAGGAGAGCCCGGGTATTTTTAGGATTTTGTAGAGCGCCTCTTTGGCTGTCCATAGTCGGGTGAGCCATTCTACAGTCTGCTGTTGCGGAAGATGGGAATGTTCTTTTGCATGGACAAACTTGGACGAAATCCGCTTTATTTTTGGACGATAAAACTCTATATCTACTCCGACAGGAGATTGATCTAGGGCCACCGCTGCAAAGTCTGGGGTATGCGAAAAAGAACAATGGTGGTTGGGGAGTAAGGGAGCTCCCATAGGATCTACCGTTAAGGAAGTTAAGGGATTGCCCAAATGAACAAGGGCTGCACGTACCGCCAAAAAACCTTTCTTTCCACTTGCTGTAGCGCGCAAGGCCAAGGCCCGTTCTTGTTCATGGGTAAGATCAAGGGAAGACCGGAGGAATTCCACGGACTCTTCTATTTTCCAAAGTGCTAGTTTCCCTGCGTTTAGCGGGTCAAATTGTTCCGTAATGGGCATAGTTTATTCTTCAGAAAGTACGTAAATTTGCCCCGTAAAGTTAATAAAAGCATTATGAAAGAGAATACAGAAGTCCTTCCATACAAAGTAAAAGACATCAGCCTTGCGGATTGGGGTCGTAAAGAAATTCAATTGGCTGAAGCTGAAATGCCTGGGCTAATGGCACTCCGAGAAGAATACGGAAAAGACCAACCCTTGGCGGGGGCTCGAATCGCCGGTTGCCTTCACATGA
Source organism: Candidatus Arcticimaribacter sp. (assembly GCA_011526335.1). Classification (GTDB taxonomy): domain Bacteria; phylum Bacteroidota; class Bacteroidia; order Flavobacteriales; family Flavobacteriaceae; genus Arcticimaribacter. The sequence goes on along the minus strand of WTJB01000075.1, from coordinate 1,481 downwards.
CCATTCAAACCGCTGTTTTGATTGAAACCTTGGTGGCATTGGGTGCAGAAGTAACTTGGAGTTCTTGTAATATTTTCTCGACCCAAGATCATGCTGCTGCTGCCATCGCTGCTGCAGGAATTCCGGTCTATGCATGGAAAGGGATGAATGAAGAAGAATTTGATTGGTGTATAGAACAGACCCTCTTTTTTGGAGAGGACAGAAAACCACTCAATATGATCCTTGATGATGGAGGGGATTTAACCAATATGGTATTGGATCAATACCCAGAATTGGTGGAGAATATCAATGGCCTTTCAGAGGAAACCACTACTGGGGTGCACCGTTTATACGAGCGTATGCACAACGGAACACTCCCGTTACCGGCCATCAACGTTAACGATTCGGTGACCAAATCAAAATTTGATAACAAATACGGCTGTAAAGAAAGTGCTGTGGATGCGGTCCGCCGTGCCACCGATGTGATGTTGGCAGGAAAGCGCGTTCTCGTGGCGGGTTATGGAGATGTAGGAAAAGGAACTGCGGCTTCTTTTAAAGGCGCTGGAGCTATTGTAACCGTAACTGAAATTGATCCTATCTGTGCGCTTCAAGCCGCAATGGATGGCTATGAAGTAAAGAAAATCAATTCCGTCATTGGGAATACCGATATCGTGGTAACCGCAACAGGGAATAAAGATATCTTGACAGGGGAGCACTTTTTACAAATGAAAGACAAAGCGATAGTTTGTAATATCGGGCACTTTGATAACGAAATTGATATGGCCTGGTTGAATGAAAACTACGGTGCAAGTAAAGTTGAAATCAAACCACAGGTTGATAAGTACACCCTCGAAGGCGGAAAAGAAATCATCGTTTTGGCTGAGGGTCGTTTGGTTAATTTGGGTTGTGCCACAGGCCATCCAAGCTTTGTAATGAGTAATTCATTTACCAACCAAACCCTTGCACAAATTGAGTTATGGAACTCTCCTGAAAAATATGAGAACAAAGTTTATATGCTCCCCAAACATTTGGACGAGAAAGTGGCTGCACTGCACCTAAAACATTTAGGGGTAGAACTGGAAGCGCTTTCTAAAGAGCAAGCTGACTATATCGGCGTAACTGTAGAAGGGCCCTTTAAACCCGAATACTACCGCTACTAAAGCCCGCGAACAACAGATGAAAAGCCGAACGAATGTTCGGCTTTTTTTATTGATTATATTTGAAAAAACCATACGCAATGAAACGTTTTGTACTCTATCTTTTCTTCCTCTCATGCTTCGGTAATGCCTTGGCGCAAGACCTTAGTTTCAATAGAGAAAAATTAGCGGCGCTTGATGCATTTATCCTTAATGAAATTGAGGCCAATACTATTGCGGGGGCAGAGGTTTACATCCTTCATAATGGGGAAGCCGTATGGCATAAAGCTTTGGGAAAAAGCAATAGCGAAGGTCAAGAGGCCCTGGAAAAAAATAGCCTTTATTATATACAATCGATGACCAAAC
>WTJB01000230.1 GCA_011526335.1 Candidatus Arcticimaribacter sp. | reverse complement strand
TCTACCCCAAACAGGGCGCTTCCATAAAGCTGAATAAGCATAATAAGAATTTGGTATAGGCAAGATATAAAACTTCACCATAAGAACAGAAAGAAATAGCTAATATGCTTTTCTGATAAATGGGCTTATAAAAAACAATAACAAGCAGTCACTGGATCACAACAATACAACATACAAAACACAAACCGAGAAAAAACCAACTACAGCGATCCAAAGGGTCATGATGGACCAAGAACGAAAGGTCTCTTTTTCACTCATTCCCAAATATTTGGACACCAGCCAAAAGCCGCTATCATTTACATGCGATAAAATGGAAGCGCCAGCAGCAATGGCCAAAACCAATAAGGCTTTTTCGATCGCGTCAATATTTGTTGTCATTAAGGGCGCCGTAAGCCCGGCTGCGGTAATCATAGCTACAGTAGCGGAGCCCTGCAATAAACGAATCAACACGGCGGCCAAAAAGGCAAAACCCAAAAGCGGAATGCCCTGCGCAGCGACCCATTCGGCCAACTGTTGTCCGGCTTGAGTCGTAATCAACATTTGCTTAAATGTCCCCCCTGCTCCCGTCAAGAGGATGATGATCCCTGCAGGCGTCATGGATTGATAGGACAGTTCCAACATTTTTTTGGACGAGACGCCCCTTTTTATACCCAAATAGTACCAAGCGACTATATTGGCTAACAAGAGTGCCCCAAAGGGATGACCCAAAATTCCTAAACAATACAAGACTGTTGCGGGAAGCATTAAAAATGCATCCATATGTTGCACAAGGGTTTGAAGCACAATTAAACCCAAAGGAAGTCCGATAACGCCAAAAACGATGGATAAGGACGGAACAGCATGGTTGGATTTCTCTTGCTCGACCAAAGCAGGGGCTGCAATATGAATTTTTTTACTTATGAAAACAGTATAGACCAACCCTGCCATCCAAGCGGTGGGCAAGCCTACTACAATCCCCAATAAAATAACCCATCCCAAAGAAGCTCCTAAAATTTCGGCAACAGCAACAGGCCCTGGAGTTGGAGGTACAAAAGCATGGGTAATGGCCAGTCCCGCTAAAAGAGGAAGAGCATACAGCAAAAGCGACTTTCCTGTTTTGCGCTGTAAAGAATATACCAAAGGAACCAACACAATAAAAGCCACATCAAAGAAAACTGGGATTGCAATAAAAAATCCAGCGATAAGCATGGCCCAAGAAGCGCGTTGCTCCCCCATGCGTTCAAGCAATGCCTGTGCCATCGCCGTCGCCCCACCAGAATGCTCTAATATACCGCCCAAAAGGGTGCCCAATCCTACAACAATGGCAACAAAACCCAGGGTATTGCCCATACCGGTTTGCAGGGTTTTCATTATGGTTTCTACCCCTAGACCCGAAACCATACCTACCACAATACTAGAAATCAAAAGGGCCACAAATGCGGGGAACTTAAATCGCAAAATCAATAACAGTAGTACTGAAATACCAAATAGCACCGCAAATAACAAAGGGGTTTCCATACCTATGAGTTTTTGGCAAGATAGCATTTCGAAAATGATTTTCGGCTTTTGAATAAAGAATGCTTCTACCCATCATCCTTTTTCTATTTTTGTGATTCAATCCAAGGAGATGAATTTACTTTCAGTAGAAAATGTAGCAAAATATTATGGGGAACGCATCCTTTTTGAAGGACTATCCTTTGGAATAAATAAAGGACAAAAAATAGCCTTTATCGCTAAAAATGGGAGTGGAAAAACCACCCTTTTGGAAATGATTGCAGGTACAAGCATGCCCGATGCTGGAGAGATCAATAAACGCAAAGGCATTACCATTAGCTATCTTTCACAATCTCCTCAGCTCGATGAAAATGCTTCGCTTGAAGAGGCTATACTTGCAGCCGATAACGAAACATTACAGATCATAAACGAATACGAAAATGCCTTGCTAAATCCAGAAGATCAAACGGCTTATCAAAAAGCGTTTGATGCTATGGAACAACACCAAGCTTGGGATTTCGAAACCCAATACAAACAGATCTTATCGCAGTTAAAACTTCCCGAATTAGACAAAAAAGTAAAAACCCTTTCGGGAGGCCAAAAGAAACGACTTGCTTTATGCATTGCTCTTTTGGAAAAACCTGATCTCTTGATTTTAGATGAACCTACCAACCATCTAGATCTTGACATGATCGAATGGCTTGAAGCGTTTTTTGCCAAAGAAAAACTAACCCTGCTCTTGGTTACGCACGACCGTTATTTCTTGGAGAGGGTGTGCAATGAAATTATTGAATTAGACCACGGACAACTCTATACCTATAAAGGAAACTATGCCTATTATCTAGAAAAAAGAAATGCGCGTATAGAACAGGAAAACACCGTTGCACATAAAACAAAATTGCATTTCAAAAAGGAATTGGAATGGATGCGTCGCCAACCCAAAGCACGCACGACAAAATCCAAATCGAGAATAGATGATTTTAAAAAGATCAAAGCCAAAGCTAAAGAACGCCGTTTAGACCACGAGGTACAATTGGAAATAAACATGGAACGCTTGGGCTCAAAAATGATTGAGTTTCATAAAGTGTCTAAAGCCTTTGGTGAAAAAATAATTTTAGAGCAATTTGACTACACCTTTCAACGCAAAGATAGGATCGGCATCATTGGTCAAAATGGAGCGGGCAAATCTACCTTTCTCAATTTACTGACCGGGCATATCCCCATTGACAGCGGCAAAATCGTCACAGGAGAAACCCTAAAATTCGGTTACTATAATCAAGAGGGAATAACCGTAAAAGAAGGTCAAAAAGTAATTGAAGTTATTCAAGAGTTTGGGGAATATATTCCGCTTAAAAAAGGACGTAAAATTTCTGCACAGCAGTTGTTAGAACGCTTTCTGTTTGATCGGAAAAAACAATATGATTTTGTCGAAAAACTGAGTGGAGGCGAAAAAAAACGTTTATACCTCTGTACGGTTTTAATCCAAAATCCAAACTTCCTTATACTGGATGAACCTACAAATGACTTGGATATTATCACCTTAAACGTATTGGAAAATTTTCTTTTAGACTTCCCTGGCTGCCTGCTTGTGGTATCGCATGACCGCTATTTTATGGACAAAATTGTCGATCATTTGTTTGTGTTTAAAGGAAGTGGAGCGATTGATAATTTTCCGGGCAACTACTCTGATTATAGGGTGTATGAAAATTCTATCCCGCAGGAAGCTACAGAAAAAAACACCCCCTCAGAAAAAAAGCATTGGAAAAAAACACAGCAAAGTGCAGCACTCTCCTATAACGAGCAAAAAGAATTTCAACGTTTAGAACGGGATATTGCAAAATTGGAAAAGGAGAAAGTTGAGCTACAACAAAAGTTTACACAAAGTGATCTTTCTCCGGATGACATAAAGGCCTTATCCGTACAGCTCAGTGAAGTGGAAACCACCATCGAAGCGAAGACAGAACGTTGGTTTGAACTATCGTTGAAGAGCGAATGATGGTTTTTTTCGGCTTAAACCGGTTTTCAACCAAGTGTAGTAGGTATCCGCATCGGTGTATTGTATGGCCGAATTAAGCAAAGTCCCGTCAGCTTCCATCAAAACGTAATAAGGTTGGGATGCCGTCTGAAAGTTAACAGCTTGGAAGGTAGCCCACTTTTCCCCCACCGTATTTATCGCCCGAATCCTTCCGTCCGAAAAAGGATAATTGAATTGTTCCGCTTCGACCAAGGCGGTACGATCATCAACATAAAGAGAAATCAAAATCACTTCCTCATTTAACAAGGCAAATATATCGGGGCGTGACCAAACATTTTCTTCCACCTTTCTACAATTGACACAGGCCCAACCGGTAAAATCCAATAAGATAGGTTTGCCTTGTTCTTCGGCAACTTTTCTACCCGTTTCATAATCTTTAAAACAGGCTAAGCCCAGAGGACAATCAGAAGCGGAAGTATTAATAGTGTAAAATAGTGGAGGCGGAAAACCACTAAGAACTTTTAAAGTATTCTCTTTCGCAAAAAAACTTACCGTTAAAAAGGAGGTAAAGAGTAAAGCGATACTTGCCGTAAATATTCTTCCTTTAGAAAGTCGGCTTTTCGTCTCATGAGGAAAGCGGATAACACCAAATAAATAGAGCGTTAATAAAAAGGAAATTAACGTCCAAATACCCATAAAAACCTCTCTTTTAAGTATTCCCCAATGGGCTACCAAATCGGCATTGGATAAAAATTTAAGCGCAAGCGCCAATTCCAAAAAGCCTAAAACTACTTTTACTTGTGTCATCCATCCCCCAGATTTAGGGAGCGAATTCAATGCGTTTGGAAATAAGGCAAACAAACCAAATGGCAAGGCAAGTGCTGCACCAAAGCCTGTCA
>WTJB01000294.1:2379-4353 GCA_011526335.1 Candidatus Arcticimaribacter sp. | reverse complement strand
TCGTCAACTTTTGCTGCGGTTTTGTAAAGGTTGATGATGTGAATACCATTGCGCTCCATATAGATATAAGGAGCCATGTTGGGATTCCATTTTCGGGTCAAGTGACCGAAGTGTACGCCTGCGTCTAGCAGGTCTTTTACGTCTGTGTTTGCCATTTTTGGTTAGTTTACGTTCCGTAGTTAGCAATAAAAAAGTGGCAAGGTTTTGGCCTTTTTTATTTAGATGCTAAACTAATTCTCAGCGTACTGAGTGGGCAACGGGTTAAAAAATAATGTACGTGTTCTTCATTGTCGGGAAGAACAAAAAACGATTAACGTTTAGAGAACTGGAATTTCTTACGGGCTTTTTTCTGACCGTATTTTTTACGTTCTACCATTCTCGGATCACGTGTCAAGAGACCTTCTGGCTTCAAGACCAAACGGTGTTCTTCGTTGATCTGACACAAAGCTCTAGAGATGGCCAAGCGAACCGCTTCGGCTTGTCCATTGCTTCCCCCACCCAATACGGTTACTTTTAAATCGTAAGCACCTTCTGTATTGGTCAATGCAAAAGGTTGGTTGATTTTGTATTGTAAGGTAGAGGTTGGAAAATAGTCAGCGTAGTCTTTTTTGTTGACAGTGATTTTCCCGCTTCCTTCAGAAACGAAAATACGGGCTACGGATGTCTTGCGACGACCAATGGTATGTATTACTTCCATTAGTTGAATTTATTAAGTTGAATTGTCGTTGGATTCTGTCCTTGGTGGGTATGCTCTGCACCGCGGAATACTTTAAGGTTGTTGAACAACACCGCGCCCAATTTGTTTTTAGGCAACATACCGCGTACGGCATTTTCTACAAGACGCTCAGGTCCTTTGTTGTACAACTGCTCTGCATTTAATGCACGTTGTCCACCCGGATAACCTGTGTGACGCAAGTAGATTTTTTGCTTCCACTTGTCTCCACTGAGCTGGATTTTATCGGCATTGATTACAATTACGTTGTCTCCACAGTCTACGTGAGGAGTAAAATTGGGTTTGTGCTTTCCACGAAGCAATTTTGCTACTTCAGACGCCATACGTCCCAAAGGCATTCCCGCTACGTCCACCAATACCCACTGTTTGTCAGCGGTTGCGGCGTTAGCAGAGATGGTCTTGTAACTTAATGTATCCACAATAATTCGTTTAAATGTGTAAAATTTTACCCTTTTAAGGGCTGCAAATGTACTATATTATTTTTGTTTTGACAAAGGTTTCCCCCAACAATTCAGCTTAAAGAATTTCTTGGGGGATATTTCTTTTCCAGGAGGAAATTAAAGGGGGTGTCGTTTGGGGATTAAAACGGTAGATCGTCTTCCACTTCATTGTCTTGTTCCTCTGCGGCTTCGAAAGCAGAAGCGGGAGGCATCGGCGGCATGTCTGGGGCTGGGGCTGCGCCTCCCATGGCCTCGATTCGCCATCCCTGAACCGAGTTAAAGTACTTGGTTTCTCCTTGAGGGTTTACCCACTCGCGTCCTCTTAGGTTAATGCCGATTTTGACTTGTTGCCCAATTTGATAGGCATTCAACAAATCGCATTTGTCCTGTACAAATTCAACTAAAATATGTTGAGGGTATTGTTCGTCTGTGGTGACCACCACTTCTCTTTTACGAAAACCGTTGTTCCCGTAGGTTTTTGTTTCGTCGAGCCATTTGATTTTACCGCTTACTTCCATGGTTTAAAATTTAGCTGTAAATGTACTAAATCATGCGGAATTGAAATGAAAAAAGAAGGACAATAGCGACTTGCCTTTAGATCAATATATTTCGGTACCTTAGTGGGTAGTTTCTACAATGGCAAAAAACAATGCAATTACGGCGCTATAAACCTTGGGGATTGGTAGGACTCTTTATGATCGTCTTATTGATTGTATGGAATACCTATGTATTGTTTGATTTGGTCAAAACCGAAGAACGCACCAAAATGCAGTTGTGGGCCACAGCACAACAAGAAATTAT
>WTJB01000294.1:0-2279 GCA_011526335.1 Candidatus Arcticimaribacter sp. | reverse complement strand
TACTACCCCCTGGCTTTGCTGCTTATCCTTTTTCTCTTTGCCGGGGTGTTGTATTTCTTTTTTCAGAGTAGCGTTACGGCAGAACAAAACCGTTTGTGGGTAGGGATGGCCAAAGAGACGGCACACCAAATTGGAACGCCTTTGACGTCCCTAATGGGGTGGATCACTTTACTGAAGGAACAAAACATTGCTCCGGCTTCTATAGAAGAAATGGAGAAAGACATAGAGCGGCTCCACGTCATTACCGATCGTTTTTCTAAAGTAGGATCGCGCCCCGAATTGCATCTCGAAGACATCGTACAGGTCACGGCCACTACCTTGGGCTACCTGAAAAAGCGTTCTGCACAGCACATCCAATGGGAGTGGGATCTGCCCAAAGCACCTATCCCCCTTTTGTTGAATCCGCCCCTGTTTTCCTGGACCTTAGAAAACCTCGCTAAAAACGGGATGGATGCGATGAAAGGAAAAGGGAATTTAAAAATTGAATTAAAAGCCTTTCCGCAAGACATACGTCTATACATAAGCGATACCGGAGGTGGAATATCTTCCTCCCATCTAAAACGTATTTTTCAACCGGGCTATACCACCAAAAGTAGAGGATGGGGACTTGGCCTTTCTTTGGCCAAACGCATCGTAGAGGACTATCATCAAGGACATATTCGCGTGGCAAAAACAACGCTGGGAAAAGGGACTACCTTTGAAATTCTGCTGCCCCGACCGGCGGAGGTTTAAGTAAAGTGGGAATTAATTTCTGCTGCCAAGGCGGTCAGCTCTTCTGGGCTGAGCTTTTCTTTTTTGCCGAAAGTGGCATCTTGCATGCTTTGCAGCGGAATCAAATGTACGTGTACATGCGGAACCTCTAACCCGATCACCGACAGCCCTACCCGTTTACAGGCCACTGCTTTTTCAAGCGCTAGCGCTACTCGGCGGGAAAAGGCAAAGAGAGCGGTATATTCGGCTTCGCTTAAGTCAAAAAGCTTATCGGTTTCTTTTTTAGGGATACAAAGGGTATGCCCTTTGGCATTGGGGTTGATGTCTAAAAAAGCCAAATGATGCTCGTCTTCGGCTACGCGGTAGCAGGGAATTTCTCCGGCTACGATTTTGGTGAAGATAGAGGCCATTTTAGGAACGGCTTATGCTAACCACCTCTAAAGAAATGGTTCCGTTGGGGACTTGAATCTGGGCGACATCTCCAACCGCTTTTCCGAGAAGACCTTTCCCAATGGGCGAGTCCACCGAAATTTTTCCTGTTTTCAGGTCGGCTTCGCTCTGGGCCACCAAGGTGTAGGTCATCTTCATGCCGTTGGCTTGATTTTTTACTTCGACGGTAGAAAGGACCAGTACTTTTGACGTATCGAGTTCAGATTCATTGATGATACGGGCATTCGAAAGGGTTTCTTCTAATTTGGCAATCCGTAACTCCAAGAGGCCTTGGGCTTCTTTGGCGGCATCGTATTCGGCATTTTCACTCAAATCTCCTTTGTCACGGGCTTCGGCTATTGCCTGTGATGCTTTTGGACGTTCAACGTCCTTTAGCTGGTTGAGCTCATCACGCAACTTTTTTAGCCCCTCTTCTGTATAATAAGATACTTTACTCACGATTTCTACGTTTTAAAAATGGGTGATCCTTTTGATTTTGGGCAAAGGATATCTTACAAATATACACTTTTGATGGAATTGACACGCTTCACGTCTATTATGCTTTACACCGCTTTCCTTTTGATTGGGGGGGTGATGGGCTGCAGTAAATCTCCATTGGAACGCAATCCTTATTTATACGATCTTTCTTTTCAGCAGGAGATTCCGTTAAATTTACCTCAATACGATGGTTTACGCTTTGCTGGAGGAAGCCTAACGCTCCCGCAATTTGGGCATAAAGGGATTCATATTTTTAACCTAAATGGGAATGACTTTTTGGCTTGGGAAGCCAGTTGCCCCAACCATAGCCCGAACGATTGTTCGCGTACAGAAATAACAGGAGTACTGGCCGAATGTAGTTGCGAAAACTACCGCTATAGTTTGGCGACGGGCCAGTTGTTGACCGAAACAAATACAGGGGATACAATGTATCCCCTGGTGAATTACTATATCGAAAAGCGTGGAAATTCGCTTTATGTTTCCAACTGATTTACAGTTTTAATGTCGCCCCAAGCAAGAAATTGATTCCGGCTTGCGGGTAAAAGCCGACGCCCTCGATGGTCGTGGTTTGGTTGGGAACACTCCAGGTATCGTCGTAGGTATAAAAATAACCGTTAGACTCATATCTCGTGTCTAAAATA
>WTJB01000034.1 GCA_011526335.1 Candidatus Arcticimaribacter sp. | reverse complement strand
TAGCACATCCCTAAAAAAGTGCCCTCTGGAATGACCAATGAAATAAGGATCAAATAAACCGGCAAACGTGCAGAACAAGTTGTAAAGGGCGTGACGAGAATGGTAATCAATCGTTCTTTCCAATTTTCAATATTTCGGGTAGCCATCACGGCTGGAATAGCGCAGGCAGTCCCAGAAATCAGGGGAATAACGGACTTTCCGCTAAGGCCATATTTGCGCAAACCACGATCCATTAAAAACACCACTCGACTCATATAACCCGTTTCCTCTAGCACAGAAATAAACAAGAATAAAAATGCAATTTGAGGGATAAAAATGACAATCCCTCCAAGCCCCGGTATAATGCCTTCCGCAAGCAAGTCCGTAAATATGCCTGAGGGTAAATTGGTTTTAGCGGCTTCACTGAGGTTAGTAAAGGTTTGATCGATAAAATCCATAGGGATACTACTCCAATCAAAAATAACTTGGAAAATCGCCAAGAGGATCAAAAAGAAAATGATGTAGCCCCAGAAGCGATGAATCAAAATACGGTCTAAACGCGATCTAAAATCCGTAGCCTTGTTGATGTCTACTGTATAGGTCTCTTTTAGTGCGTTGTTAATGATCTGGTATCGCTTGATGGTTTCTTTCTGTTGAAGCCGCTTGAGGTAAGCCTCGGATTGGGTTTTGTAATTGGTTGCGTCTTCTACCTTTTTTCGCTCTAATTGAGCAAAGTTGACATCTTGCGTGATGACTAACCATAATTTGTAGACCGACTGGTTGGGGAAAACCTTTTCTAGGTTTTGAAAATAGTCGGAATCGATTGAGGGGATGTCTACTATACCTTCTTTTGAAAGCGAGCGGTAGTCCAACAACTGCTTTTTGAGTAGGTCTATTCCAGTATTGTTACGGGTACTGACCAGAACAATTTTTGTTTTTAGCTTTTTCTCCAGCCTGTCAATATCCAAGGATATCCCTTTTCGCTGCATACGATCAGACATATTGATCACCAAAAGCGTTGGGATTTCTAAATCTTTGATTTGAGTAAAAAGGAGAAGGTTGCGTTTGAGGTTTTCAACATCAGAAACCACAACAGCAACATCCGGATAGTCTTTGTCATTTTTATTGAGCAACAACTCAATCACTACGCTTTCGTCCATAGAAGAAGCGTTTAGACTGTAGGTCCCGGGGAGATCGATAATATGGGCTTTTGTCGTATGGTTTAATCGACAACTCCCCTGTTTTTTCTCTACCGTAATTCCGGGATAATTTCCTACTTTTTGGTTTAGGCCTGTCAAGGCGTTAAACACGGAAGTCTTGCCCGTATTTGGATTCCCTATTAACGCTACGTTGAGGGTGGTACTCATGAGATCAAATCAATGCTAATGTGTTTCGCCGTTTCTTTTCGTATGGCCAAATGACAGCCGTCAATCACCAAATAGAGCGGATCCTTTAGAGGAGCAACTTGCACCAAGTACACTTCATTGCCCGGCAAACAACCCATTTCAATCAATTTTAAGGGAATAGATTCTGTGTCGATGGCCACAATCTTTCCGCGTTGATTTTTCTCGATTTGGTCTAGGGTGATCATTATTTAGAACGATTTTAAAAAACAAAAGTAGCGGAAAAACTCCCCTCCCCCAAACCATTGGGAGGGCTTTTTGTATTAAAAGTCGTATTCTTCTTTTAGGGTATTGATATCCTCCAATAAATCTTGCATGGCCGTACTATCGGTCCCGTCATAGTAGCCTCGGATACGTTTATCTGGATCTACCAAAACAAAATTCTCGGTATGGATCATATCATGCGGACCCCCATTACCATCTTCTTTTACCACAAAATAAGACTTTCGTGCTAGGGTGTAAATTTCTTTTTTGTCTCCTGTAAGGAGGTTCCATTTTTTATCATTAACCCCTTTTTCCAAGGCATACTTTTTTAGTTGTGCTACAGAATCAATCTTAGGGGTAACACTAAAGGAAAGGAGCTTTACATTCGGATCTTCTAAGATGTGGGATTGTATAAACCCCATATTATCCGTCATGATAGGGCATATAGAAGGACAGGTCGTAAAAAAGAAGTCGGCAACATAAATCTTCCCTTGATAATCGCGTTGTGTAATGATATTTCCATTTTGATTGGTCAAACGGAAATTGGCAATCTTATGGAATTTCTTTACGTGTTGAAGGGTGCTGTCTACCAATTCATAGCTGACTTCAGCAGGTTGGTAAATGGGTAATATTTTGGTGGGTTTTAACGCATTATAAAACAGATACAAAATCCCCACAGAGAGGGTACTCAACAGCAAAATGAATTTTCGGTAACGCGCAAAATTTATTTTCATAACAAGGGTATAAAATTACACTGTTTTTCTTCTCCTTGGGTGTTAAAAGAAAGATAAATTGTTGGAGTAACCTTTGGGGGAAGCGGAATTGTTTATTTTTGGGCTGAAATAGAAAAACCCTGCTATGGACCCGATTGTTATCAAAGGCATTCAACTTTTATTGAGTTTATCCATTTTGGTCGTTTTACACGAACTTGGTCACTTTATTCCGGCCAAACTTTTTAAGACCAAGGTGGAAAAATTTTATCTCTTTTTTGATGTTAATTTTTCTCTTTTTAAAAAGAAAATCGGTGAGACCGAATACGGAATTGGCTGGTTGCCTTTGGGCGGTTATGTCAAGATTGCTGGTATGATCGATGAAAGTATGGATACCGAGCAGATGAAGCAAGATCCACAACCTTGGGAGTTTCGTTCCAAACCGGCATGGCAACGACTTATTATCATGCTAGGAGGGGTTACCGTCAATTTTATATTAGCCGTTATCATTTATATAGGCATTGCCTATGCTTATGGCGAGCAATACATAAAAAACGACAGCCTACGCGATGGGGTTTTGGTTACCGAACCTGTGATGGGCGATAAATTAGGTATCCAGACGGGAGATAAAATTTTGGCGGTAGATGGGAAAAAGATCGAACGCTTTCGGGCGGTCTTTCTTGAATTGGTCAATGGGAACCAATTTACCTTGGAACGCAATGGAGAAATTATTGAAAAAGATATTCCTGTAGATTTTATTTCCACCCTAATCGAAGACCAAGACAAAGCCCGGTTTTTGGGACTGAGACAGCCTTTTGTCATCGAAGGAGTTTCTGAAGACTCCCCCAACCTAAATGCGGGTTTTCTTCCAAATGATCAAGTACTAACCATCAATGGAGAGAAAGCCTATTACGTAGATCAGGTACGCACGATTTTAAACAACAACGCGGGTGAGACAGTAACGGTAGCAGTAGAACGTGCCGCTGGAGAAGTCGTAGAAATCACCGCTCAAGTAACCGAAGATGGAAGATTGGCCGTCGCTTTGTTGGGCTTGAGTATGCAACAGTATGAAGAAAAAGGCATTTTGAGTATCGAAAACAAAGCCTATGGTTTTGTAGAAGCCATTCCCGCAGGAATAAACAGAGGGATGTCTATCCTTTCGGGTTATGTCAAGCAAATGAAAAAAATCTTTAACCCTGAAACACAAGCCTACAAAGGGGTGGGAGGTTTTGGAGCAATTGGAAATCTCTTCCCTGGCGAGTGGGATTGGTATGGCTTTTGGTCAAGTACAGCCTTTATTTCCATCATTTTAGCCTTTATGAATATTCTTCCGATCCCTGCACTGGACGGGGGGCATGTAATGTTTTTGATGTATGAAATCATCAGTGGACGTAAGCCCAACGACAGATTTATGGAATATGCACAAATGTTTGGGTTCTTCTTGCTCATGGCATTGGTGCTTTTTGCCAATGGCAATGATCTTTATCGTTGGTTGTTTGGATAAATGACGGAAGGAGATTTGTTTTAAAAACAAATGCAGTTCGCTGGGTTTTTTTATCTTTGAGAGACTATTTTATTTTACCACTATGAAAAAAATATTTTTAGTAATGCTATGCCTTTCTGTTGGAATGAGCTACGCACAAGAAAAAAGAGTTACGATCCCTGACCTTAAGGCTCAGTTCGATTTACTCAATGAAAATGCTGAAGGAGAAATTGACCCGATAAACGACAAAGAAATCAATAAAAAAGTAAAATTTTTTATTGAAGAGCGCTACCTAAATGTAGAGTATACTCGAAACATTATTTGGGATAGCTACGAAACCTTTTTGAGTCCATTTGATCGGTATCATTTTCATACCTATATCGTGCAGGTAAAAGTAGAGGATGTGGAGCGTCTTAAATATATTGAGGTAAAATACAATCCGCAATCCGATAAAATCGAAAGTGACTTTGAGTGGAATGCTGATTTACAGGACTTTGAAGAAGTCGAAAAGGAAAAAGAGCCCGAAGCGATAAATTCCTAAAAAAATTAGCGGAGGGCTATTGTTAGGGAATAATATTTCAATTATATTTGCCCACCGAAAGAGGTAAAATTCCTCCTTAGCTCAGTTGGTTAGAGCATCTGACTGTTAATCAGAGGGT
>WTJB01000173.1 GCA_011526335.1 Candidatus Arcticimaribacter sp. | reverse complement strand
ATGGAAGAGATTCTTACACGATCAATCCCCGGAACAGCATCCATGGCTTTAACCAAATCAAAAAAAGTATGTTCGTGTTTTTTGTGCCCAAACTCTCCCTTTCCAAAATCCCCGACATTTACGCCTGTCAGTACAATCTCCTTAATGTTTTGTGCAGCAATTTTTTGTGCATTTTCAAGTACTTTTTCTAAACGGTCACTCCTAGAAATTCCTCTAGCTAACGGAATGGTACAGTAAGTACATTTATAATCACAACCGTCTTGCACCTTGAGAAATGCGCGGGTTCTATCGCCTAGCGAAAAGCTGCTTTCGTAATGAGTAACCTCCTCTATTGCACAAGAATGTACTTGGCCGTGGTCTTTCTTTTGAAGATCTTCTAGGTACTGAGTAAGCTTAAATTTTTCAGAAGCACCAAGCACTAAATCTACCCCTTCTACCGCTGCCAATTGTTCGGGTTGCAACTGTGCATAGCACCCAATAGCGGCAACAAAAGCCTCAGGATTTTGCCGTAGCACCTTACTGACCAAAGATTTAAAACGCTTGTCCGCATTTTCGGTGACAGAACAGGTATTGATAACATAGACATCTGCCGGATCATCAAAAGCTACTTTTTCGTAATGCGATGCGGAAAAATCGCGCGCTATAGCGGCTGTTTCAGAAAAATTGAGCTTGCACCCTAAGGTGTGAAAAGCTACACGTGTTTTCGTTAAAGTGGCTTGGGTTTCTGTCAAAACAAAGGATCTTTCTTTTAAAAGAATTATTTTTGAGCAAATATACAATTTTGAATTGCAAGACCGTACTTCTTTGGTTCTCTCATATCCTTGTCGCGTTTATTGTAGGAAGCACTACCGCTTGCAATAAAATAAAGCCCATACCCGAACATACCGTTTTTCGATACAATGAGTTTCGAAACATCACCTCCCTAGATCCTGCTTTTGCTCGAAACCCACAAAACATTTGGCCCATCAATCAATTGTTCAATGGCTTGGTTCAATTGGACAATAACTTAAATATTCAAGGGGATATAGCCCAAGCTTGGGACATTGACGCAGAGGGCCTTCTCTATACTTTCTACCTCCGTTCGGATGTACAGTTTCATGCGCATTCGGTTTTCGGTAAAAACCGCACAAGAAAGGTAATTGCTTCCGATTTTACCCACAGTTTTGATCGGCTTTTGGATCCAGAAGTAGGTTCTCCAGGGGGGTGGGTTTTACAGCATGTTGATCGCTATAGAGCCGTCAACGACAGCGTATTTGAGATTCGATTAAAACAAAAATTTCCCGCTTTTCTTGGGATTTTAACCATGCAATACTGTGCGGTGGTTCCCCAAGAGGCAACCCGTTTTTTTGGAAAAGATTTTGGAAGAAATCCTGTGGGTACAGGTCCCTTTCGCTTTCAAAAATGGCAGGAAGAAGTTAAACTCATACTTCGGAAAAATCACCACTATTTTGAAACCGATAAAAATGGCGTAGCACTACCCTATCTCGAGGCTCTAGCCATCAATCTTATTCCTGACATTCAAAATGAGTTTATGCTTTTTACCCAAGGGAAGCTCGATTTTTTAAACTCAATTGACAGTTCTTATAAAGACAATTTGTTGACGGCTGATGGACGTTTACAACAGGGCTATAAAAATAAAGTTGAGATGCAAAAGGCGCCTTATTTAAACACCGAATATATCGGCATCAATATGGATACCCCTAACCTACTCTTGCAGTCCCAAAAAATTCGGCGTGCACTGGCCATTGGATTCGATAGGGAAAAGATGATTACCTACCTAAGAAACTCAATTGGCTACCCTGCCAACGGAGGGTTTATCCCAAAAGGATTGCCCGGCTACCATCCTAAAGATGATTTGAACTATTCGCCAGAAGAAGCCAAAGCACTAGTGACGGAGTTTCATGAAGAAAACCCACAGATCCCTCTAACTTTTCACTTAGCTACAGACAGCAACTACCTAGACCTATGTGAATTTCTACAAAGCGAGTGGGGTAAGCTAGGGCTTGAAATTAAGATTGATTTGATGCCGACGGCTACACTTCGTCAGGCTAAAACAGGCGGAAAACTTGAAGCTTTCCGTGCCAGTTGGATTGCCGACTATCCTGATGCTGAAAATTATTTAAGTTTATTTTTTACTGAAAATTTTTCCCCAGCAGGGCCCAATTATACCCATTATAGCCGTGCAGGCTTCGATTCGCTTTATCATATGGCCCTAGCCACGGCAGAGCCTACAAAAAGGATAGCACTATACCAAAACATGGATCATATGATAATGAATGACCTCCCTGTTATCCCGCTATATTACGATCAAGCCATACGATTTACCCAAAAAAGTGTCGGGGGATTAAAGATGAATCCTACCAATTTGCTTGATTTAAAAACTGTCTATAAAAAACCTTAAGCTTTTCGCCATTTAGAGGAGAGGTCAAAAACCTCGGCCAAGAGGGTATGGTCGGTTTCTTCTAAGGCCAAGTCGCGTCTTTTCATCATGGCGTTATTGGCCGTCATCGCTTTAGCAAACTGATAGGTGGTCATGCCTTGGGCGCCACCGTAAGTAAAACTCGGAATAAAAGTTCTGGGAAAGCCTGCACCAAAGGCGTTTACATTGATTCCTATAACAGTGGCGGTATTGAACATACTATGGATCCCGCAGCGACTATAATCGCCCATCAATAGACCACAAAACTGCAAATCTGTTTTCTTGAAACCTTCGGTAGCATAATCCCAAACCCTGAGTTTATCATAGTTGTTTTTAAGGTTTGAAGCATCGGTTGCCGCCCCTATATTGCACCACGACCCAATAACAGCATTGCCTAAAAAACCATCATGCCCTTTATTGGAGTAAGGGAAAAGATTGACATTACTCAGCTCTCCCCCCACCTTTGAGTAGGTGGCTATAGAGGTGCCCCCATAGATTTTTGCCCCCATCTTTACGACGGCATTGTCTCCTAAAAAGAAACTCCCACGAATAAGACTTCCTTCCATCACCTCAGCATTTTCTCCTATGTATATAGGGCCATCGGAGGCATTTAGCACACTGCATTCTACTTTAGCCCCTGGAGCTAAAAAAATATTTTCGGCAGCAATGACCTGGTTGGTAGAGGATATTTTCTGACTCTTTTTTCCGGCAGTCAATCGTTTAAAATCTTCCAATAAAACAGCATTGTTCTTGAGGAAGAGGTCTGTTTTATCTTGCAAAAAAATCAATGCTTCTTCCCACACCGTAATGTTCAGCTCTTGCGGATCGGATGGAAACACCAATGCATCGGTACAACAGGCTATCCAATTGTCCTGATATACAATCCCCTCGCCATGATTCAATTGTTGTACGGCTTCTGCCAAAGCCTGGGTGGGCACAAACAAGGGGTTGATCAACACATTGTTTTTTGAATCCGCCGAAGGGTACTTTTTGGCTAAATAGGGTTCGGTAGAATAATGAAATTCTTCGGATATAAAATGTTGCCACTTTTCAGCTAGCGTATCCATACCTATGTAAAGATGTGCTAAAGGACGAATATAAGCAAAGGGTAAAAAAGCTAGCCTATGGGAGCTATCGACAAAATGAAAGGCTCTGTCTGTTGACATAAATCCGTTTTTAAACAAAATTAGTTTTTTTAGATTTACAAAAGCCTAACTCTTTCTAAAATTAAAATCAAATGAAAAAAATAGATCAATGGCGTTTTTTGGGAATAAAAACCTATAAAAATTTAGCTGTATTCACTTATGTCTTGATTTTATCTACCCTATTTATCGGAAATCCACTCCGTGAAATTTTACCAAGTCAAGACCTACATGCCGTTTTGTTTTTGGCAGGCATGCTTTTGGTAGGCCTGAGTTGTTTATTCAATTATAACACACTTCCTTCTTGGCGATCACGCGCAGTGTATTTTGGGCTAGCCGCACTTTTTCTAATGTTTTTTTTACGCTTAAGTCTACAGGAAAGAAGTCATTTGATTGAGTATTGTATTTTAACCCTTTTTGTGTTTAATGCATTGGAAAGCAAGACAACACCTAAAATCAAACGTTATTTCTTTACTTTTTTTCTCTGTTTTGCGCTGGGAGCTTTCGATGAAATTTTACAGCATTTCTTACCCAATAGGGTTATGGATGCAGAGGACGTTTTTTTTAATACCCTAGCCATAAGCTTTGTTTTACTCAATCATTTCCTCGTAGAGCAAATCAAAAAATGGGGCAAAAAAAAAACCATCCTGATGGGATGGTTTGGAATACTGTTATTAGTGTATTATTTCTTGAATTTTGCGTATTTGTTCTTGAACTTGTCAATACGACCTGCGGTATCCACCAATTTACGTTTACCAGTGTAGAAAGGATGAGAAGTTCTTGAGATTTCCAATCTTACCACAGGGTATTCAACACCATCCATCTCTAGAGTCTCTTTTGTTTCCACAGTAGATTTTGTAAGAAACACATCATCGTAGGACATA
>WTJB01000010.1 GCA_011526335.1 Candidatus Arcticimaribacter sp. | reverse complement strand
ACTTTTGAAGGAGCGTCTTCATTTAATCAAGATCTTAGAATGTGGAATGTTTCAAATGTTACCACCATGGCACAAATGTTTTCTAGCGCAACCTCTTATAATCAAAACTTATCTAGCTGGAATGTTTCAAAGGTTACGGTTTGTTCTAATTTTAGTCAAAATACCAGTTCCTGGACCCTTGAAAAACCAAATTTTACGAATTGTTCAGACTAGGTTTCCCTTCACATTTTCGCTATGGATCTTGAATTTTTGTGCATGTAGAGTGAGACAAAAAAAGCAAAGGAGGGTAGAAAAAAATAATTTCATCATAGTATCATAAAGGAATAACATAAAGCTAACAACAATTGTCTAATTTTATCTAAAAATTTAGAAAAATGGAAAAAGCAATTCTTGGCTGCGAAGAGTGGGTTACACTTGATGAACTCAATATCCCTTCGATAAAAGCACGTGTCGATTCTGGAGCTAAAACCTCTTCCATTCAGGCAAAAAACATCAAACGAATAACCCGTAAAGGAGAAGCCTGGGTAACGTTTGATGTAAACCCTATTCAAGACAATCTAAGCCTATATGTATCTTGTGAAGCCAAGATAGTGGATACGCGTATTGTTAAAAGCTCGTCGGGAGAAACGCAAAAGCGATTTGTCATCAAAACCCGCATAAAACTCGGATCCAATGCATTTGAAATTGAATTGACCCTTGCCGAACGGGATGGTATGGAATACAGAATGTTGTTGGGGAGAGAAGCGCTTATCGATCGTTATTTGGTAGATGCATCACAAAGTTTCATTTTACATCAATATAGAGATGAAGAAATCTTTGAACAATACCGGCATTTGACCAAACAAAGTTCGGGCTTAAAGCTCGGATTACTGGCCACCAATAAAAATCTTTATAGCAACAAAAGATTGATGGAAGCTGCAGAAGCACGAGGGCATGAAATCCATTTCTTGAACATACAGCATTGTTATATGAAATTGGATGCACAAACCCCAGAAGTACGGTACCGTGGCGGAAAAATTCTTGATGATCTGGATGCCATCATCCCGCGTATTCGTCCAAGCATGACGTTTTATGGCTGTGCCTTGTTGCGACAATTTGATTCTATCGGTACCTATTGTCTAAATTCGAGCGCTTCCATTTCTCAATCCCGAGACAAGCTGTTTTCATCCCAATTATTTTCAAAAAACGGAATTAAAATCCCCATAACAGGCTTTGCCAAATCTCCTTTAGAAACAAAAGATTTGATTGATATGGTAGGCGGTTCTCCCTTGATTGTCAAGCTTTTGGAAAGTGCTCAGGGAAAAGGGGTGGTGTCCGCAGAAACCAATAAAGCTGCAGAAAGCGTTATCAATGCTTTTAAAAGTTTACAAGCAAACATATTGGTTCAAGAGTTTATCAAAGAAGCAGAAGGCAAAGACATCCGTTGTTTTGTGGTAGATGGAAAAGTGGTCGCCTCCATCATGCGGGAAGCAAAAAAAGGAGAGTTCCGTTCTAACATTCACCAAGGCGGACTGGCCAAAAAAGTAAGGGTAACACCCGAAGAAAAAAAGCTTGCCGTAAAAGCAGCAAAAATTTTCAAGTTGGATGTTGCTGGTGTAGACATCATCCGATCGAATAAAGGTCCTTTACTGCTTGAAGTGAATTCTTCTCCTGGCTTAGAAGGCATAGAAAGCATTACAGGGAAAGATATTGCCAATGCCATTATACTGGCCATTGAAAAGAAGTTAAAATTTTAGTCAAAAAAAGGAAAGTCAGGGCGTAAAAAATGTCTCCATTTCTTCGGTAGAAATATCGGGGGTAGCTCCTTTTTTACTTGCGACTAGTGCCCCCATTTTGCAGGCAGATTGCAGGCATAAATCAAGCTTTTGTTGGGCTAAAATTCCTGATAACAACATGGCTAAAAAAGAATCTCCCGCACCGACAGTATCGGCCACCTCAACGGGGTATCCATCGTGGTAATAAAGGGATCCCTTAGAAAATAAAACGGCCCCTTGGGCTCCCTTGGTGACACAGATAAGTGACGTATTGGTTTGTTTTGCAATAAAATGGATGTGGTCTTCTAAAGAAGTACAAGAAGATCCCAATTGTTTGCTAATGGCATACAGCTCGTCGTCATTAAATTTAATCAAGTGCGCTTTTTTCATCAATAGAAAAAGATCGTCATACGCGTAATGCGGGGGTCTAAGGTTAACATCAAACACATTGAATTGGGCTAAATCGAGTAAGTCCAAGAGTGTTGCCTTGGAGGTTTGCGTTCTGCTGGCCAAACTACCGTATAAGAAGGCGTCGGCATTTTGAACCGCAGGAATTAATGCCGCATTGGAACGGATATCATCCCAGGCTACGGGCGAATTGATGCGGTATGTGGCTGCCCCATCCTGGTCAAGGGATACAAGTACTTCGCCTGTAGGATAATCTTTTGCGTATTGAATAAAGGAGGTGTCCATTTTTTTGGCTTTTAAATAAGCCACAATTTCTTGACCCAAGGGGTCTTGCCCTACCGCGCTGATGAGGGTGGCATTGTTTTCCAAAGAATTGAGACGCATGGCTACATTCAGGGGGGCTCCGCCTATGATTTTATGGTCGGGAAATACATCCCAAAGAACTTCGCCGAAACATATGATTTTTTTCTTCACGCCTATCGCTTTAACTGTTTATGTTGATTCTTTACGGTCAAAAAAATGAGTTTAAACCGCTAGAAAGAATCAAAGATTTGTTTACTTATTCTCGCCTTTATTTGATTTCAGATCATACAAGGCAAAGTCATGGAGCATTCCTTTTTCGTTTGTGCTTTTTATTTTCAACTTATGCATGGGCCGTGTAGGAAAAAAGGTTTCCGTGAGTGTAGTCATGCCGTCATCCCAAAATACCTCAACCGAAGTTTTATCTACAATAACCCTTCCTTTGATCTTCTCGCTAGCAGAAAAACGTGGAGCAATGGAACGTTGGTTGGCAAAGGTGGGAGAAAAATCTACCCGACCACTCTGTGTCCGATCGATAAAATAAACTTCCTTATCGGCATCATAACCAAAGTCTAGATGCTCACCAAGGTCAGAACTTAACACAAAAAAGATCTTTCCTGCATGGGGACGATCTAAGGTAAACTCCATTTCTATACCCGCTACTTCTCCTTGGTATAAAAGCATTTCTTGATCAATGGGTTGGGATTCCATTGTTTTTAGCTCTTCCCGATACTCCTTAAGTGTTTTTACAGGTTGGGACACCAAACGATAGGAAGAATCGTGTGGATGCAATGAAAGCGTTCTTGGGAGGGTCATTGCACTTCGCCACCCTACTGTGGGTACTTTGGTGGCGTATTCCCAATTGGACATCCAGCCGATAAGGTATTTGTCTCCCGCATGGGTTTGGGTGTTTTGCCAGGTGACCCCAGCATAGTTGTCTTTCCCAAAGTCCATCCAAAAATCTTTTTTCTGAATAAGCTCTTCCTTAAAGGAGGGGTCCAATATAAATTCTTTCCCATCAAAATCCCCAACAAAGTATTGAGTAGCACTTCCACTATTGGGTGATTTTCTGGAATTACTCACAAGTAAAACATACTTGCTTTGGGATCTTCCTTTTACGTTTAGCTCGAATAGGTCTGGACACTCCCATACAGCGTCATGATTTCCTATGCCTTTTCCAAAGGCCGAAAGGTAGGTCCACTCCCGCATATTGGGCGAATTATAGATCATTACTTGATCATGGGCCGCCAAAACCATCACCCACTTTGCGCTGCTCTCATGCCAAAATACTTTTGGGTCTCTAAAGTCACGTATTCCGGGGTTCTCGATAACGGGATTTTGTGCATACTTTGTCCAGGTTTTTCCTTCGTCTAAGGAATAGGCAATGCTTTGGGTTTCGACGTCAACTTGCTGGGCTTTTTCTTTATCCATGTTATGATGGGTAAACATCGCAATGATGGGGGTTTTTCCTTCCTTACCAAAACCCGAGGTGTTGTTGTGATCCACTACTGCACTGCCCGAAAAAATATATCCTTTTTCGTCAGGATAAAGCGCAATGGGTTGCTCTTCCCAATGGATCATATCCTCACTTTTTGCATGGCCCCAATGCATGGGTCCCCATACGTTTTTATCGGGGTAATGCTGAAAATACAAATGGTATTTTCCGTTAAAGTAAAACATCCCGTTGGGGTCGTTCATCCAATTCGATGCTGGAGTAAAATGCAGGTATGGGCGGTATAATTTTTCTTCTGCTATAGGAGCGAGATTCTCTGTTGTCGTAGATGGCGTAAAATCACAGCCTAAAAAAAAGAACGGAATGATATACCCGAATAATTTCTTCATAATCTTGGTGTTTCAAATAAGAAGTATTCAAATATAGTTGAAGAAAATGAAATGGAACCCCTCGTGCAATCACAGAAGGCTTGAATACGACTAAGCTAGCTCTAAGCTAAGCCTTGTGGTGATAAGGTGTTGATTGGATCCAAAGGAGTTAAGCGCGCTTATGG
>WTJB01000011.1 GCA_011526335.1 Candidatus Arcticimaribacter sp. | reverse complement strand
CAATCGAAATAATTTCTTCCTTTTCGTCAGGGCTAACGGCGAACTGCACATTACACCCACCAGCAAAATCACCAATACTACGCATCATTTTAATGGCCAAATCACGCATACGCTGGTAAGCAGCGTCCGAAAGGGTCATGGCAGGAGCCACTGTGATCGAATCTCCTGTATGAATCCCCATAGGATCCATATTTTCAATGGTACAGATAATAACAACATTGTCATTTTTATCACGTAAGAGTTCCAATTCGTACTCTTTCCATCCCAGTAAGGCTTTGTCAATCAATACCTCATGTATTGGAGACGCTTCTAAGCCTCGAGTGAGAAGTTCATCAAAATCTTCGGCCTTATGTACAAAAGATGCCCCCGTACCTCCAAGAGTAAAGGAAGGGCGAATAACAACCGGAAAACCAAATTTTTGGGCGATTTCTTTTCCTTTTAGAAAAGATGTAGCTGTTTCTGCAGGGGCTACAGGAATCTGAAGTTCATTCATCAAATCCTTGAATTGTTGACGATCTTCCGTGATGTTGATCGCATCAATATCCACCCCAATGATTTCCACATTAAAGTCTTCCCAAATGCCTTTTTCATCGGCTTCAATACACAAGTTCAAAGCTGTTTGTCCCCCCATTGTAGGAAGAACAGCATCTATATCATCGTGCTCTTTGAGGATATCAATCAAAGATTTTGTTGTCAGTGGCTTTAAATAAACATGATCGGCCATAGTAGGATCCGTCATGATCGTAGCCGGGTTGGAATTGATCAAAACGGTTTCTATACCGTCTTCTCTTAACGAACGCAATGCTTGCGTTCCAGAATAGTCAAATTCACAGGCTTGTCCAATAATGATGGGTCCAGACCCAATAATTAAAATTTTGTTTAAGTTCTCTTGTTTCGGCATTTGTCAATCTAAATGTATAGCTCAATAATATATATAAAAAAAAGGTGTTACTTAAAAAAAAGTAACACCCTTTATGAATGATTTATCATCATTATTTTTTATGTCTTGGTTCAGAAGAAACAGATATTTTCTTGCGCCCTTTAGCTCTACGGCTAGCTAACACTTTTCTACCATTTGCAGAGGCCATTCTTTCGCGAAACCCGTGCTTATTTCTTCTCTTTCTTTTCGAAGGTTGGAATGTTCTTTTCATGTGTTCTTGTAATGAATAAAAGCGTTTTTAACTGCTTTTTTTATCGTGGGCAAATATACAATAAGTTTTGTTTTCGACAAGCTCTTTTTGCGAAACATTTAATTAGTTTTTTAGTACCTTGCGCTCCAAAGATAAATTATGTTTCATAAAGCTTTAAAACTAATCCTCGCAGCTGCACTTATTGCCTATTCCGTTTATCAATTTATAGACAATGAAATTGGGAACGGTATTTTCTTCCTTCTACTTGCTGGGATGTTTGTTTTCCTTTATTTCAAAAATGAGATTATTCTTTTGGCTTTCCTCCGTTTACGGAAACAAGATTTTGAAGGAACCCTACGATGGCTAAATCGCATAAAAAATCCTGAAGCGAGTTTGGTAAAAAAACAACAAGGATACTACAATTACCTCCATGGGGTTATTTTATCACAAACCAACCTGACGAAAGCAGAAAAGTTTTTTCGTAAAGCATTAGACTTAGGACTTTCTATGGATACAGATGTAGCCATGGCCAAAATGAGCTTGGCGGGGATTCTTATGCAAAAAAGACGAAAGCGCGAAGCTGTTCAGCTCTTGGGTGAAGCCAAAAAGCTCGATAAACACAATATGCTTGGGGCTCAAATTAAAATGATGCAGCAGCAGCTGAAAAAAATCTAGGGCCCTACCGCTGCCGTAACGGGAAGTTCTATATGATATAGCTTTCTCGATTTATTGTTCAAGTGATTTTGTATCAACCAAGGATTGTGTAGCTTAAATTCCTTATAGGTCATATTCATTGACTTTGCAAAACGGGCAATGTTTGTTATGGCCGTATCTACAGCTATGGTTTTTGTTTCGGTATGCGGATACAAATCATTGCTGTTGATGATAAAACCAAAGCGTTCGGGTTGAGTCACTATGGCTTTTACGGCTAAAATTCTAAACACATAACGCTTGGTTTCTGATCCCAACAAAAGGTCATAATAATTGTCTACTTGTTGCTTTTCTAAAAGACGTTTTATGCCACTAATACCCCTATTATAGGAGGCTGCCGCTAAGGTCCAAGTCCCCAATTTTTCTTTTGCTTTTTTTAGGTATTGGCAGGCCACTCGCGTAGAAAGTTCAATATTGTATCGTTCGTCTACATTACTGTTGATCTCTAACCCCATTTCTTTTCCTGTAGTGCGCATGATTTGCCAAAAACCTTTTGCCCCTGCAGGAGAAATTACTTGCTCTAAACCACTTTCAATCAAGGCCAAATATTTAAAATCATCGGGCACCCCTTCCTCTTTTAAAATCTTTTCAATTTGAGGAAAATACTTATTGGCTCTTTTGATCATTAAAAGCGTATTGGATTGCCAGTAAGTATTGACCAAAAGCTCTTTGTCCATCCGCTCTTTAAGATCTGTAGGCGTCAAATCTACCTCCTCCCCAGCAAAGGATGCTTTTTGAGGGATCGCTAGGGCGTGAATTTTATAATTATCAGATGGGCCTTGGGTGTTAAAATAGGTCGCTTTAGGGGTCAAAAAGGCAAATCCTGTAAGACCTAAGGCAAGGAAAACAATTAAAATATAAACGGGCTTTTTCATCGTATTATTTCGTTATAAGGTGGGGTAAATTAGCGTTAAACCATTTGTGATGGGTCAAAATCATCGCATGAGATGCGCCTTCCAAGCAATGAAAATTTTGGTGTTGATTAATGTTTTTAAGTGGAAATATTCCATCTTTTGATCCGTGAATTTGGATAAGGTCTGTAGAAAAGGAGGTTTGACGCCAATGCACAATATTATCCATACACCAATTCAGATACTCGGGATCACGTTCTGAAAGATATTTTTGATAGGCTTCAACCCTGGGCTTTACGGTAGGGCCAAAAACAAACATCGCAAGGCTTTCTAAGCTTTCTATCCACTGGGTAGGCAACAACTTATGCGCATTTGTTTTTTTTGCGATACGCATAGAAAGCGATAATTCTTTGTTTGTTTTTACACTCGATACTATGATTACTTTTCGCACTGAAATGCATTTGGCCATTTCTTGTACCAATATACCGCCAAAAGAGACGCCTAGTAAAACCGGATTCGGATGGGTTACACGCTCACACATACGTTGCGCATATTGGGATAAAGTTTCTCCCTTTTTTGGAGGCATCCAAGAGAGCTTGGTGAGCTGAAAGTTTTCAGGAAGTGCAATAAACTCGAAAATTCGAGGGCTCGCAGCCATCCCGGGCATCAGGTAAACGGGAATAACATCTTTTGATTCAGTCACTTGGGAGCGTATTCAAATATTTTGTATCTTTGTTAGCCTTTTGAGCGACAAATCTTAAAATTATCTTAATAAATTTTAAGACACCATTGCCCGAAAAAGGAATAACCAAAATAATTTAATTATTCTTACATGCAAAATTTCAACCTAGAAAACAACTCCTTTTTACGTCAGTTTGAGATTATGGTAGACGATACCATGGCGCGCATCGAGTATGCAGAACAAGAGCGTAAAATATTTCTTACAAAGCTGATCGTTCCCGAAAACATCGTTTCAGAAGAACTAAAAGAAAACTTTATAAGAACGGTTTTGGACCATGTTGCTGAACGCAACCTAAAAGTTGTTCCTACCAGCCCAGAAATAGCAGGTTTTCTCAGAAAAAACAAGCGTTATAAAAGCTTGTTGCCTGTAGGGATCAAACTCTAATCGGTACAACGGACAAAGCCTTCCTCGTCTATACGATCTAAGGTTACCTCCTCCAATACATTACAAAGCTCTGGATTCCAGGGCTTTCTTATTTTTACATAGTTTTCAGTAAAGCCGTGTATATAGCCTAGTTTGTTTTCACTTTCCCACAATACCGTTTTGGTTTTCCCGAGCTGACTGGTGTAAAAGGCATGTCGCTTTTTTACAGAAAGTCCGCGTAACATTTTACTTCGCTTTGCTCTTACTTTAGCCGGTACAACCCCATCGAAATCAGCTGCTGCCGTATTGGGACGTTCAGAATAGGTAAAGACATGTAAATACGAAATGGACAACTCGGCTAAATATTTATAGGTCGTTAAAAACTCTTCTTCCGTTTCACCCGGAAAACCAACAATTACATCCACGCCAATACAGGCATCTGGCATTTGTTTTTTGAGATGCTCTACCCGCTCAGTATAGAGTGAACGAAGATAACGACGGCGCATTTTTTTAAGCAGGGTGTCACTTCCACTCTGCAGCGGAATATGAAAATGAGGAACAAAGGCGCGGCTCTGAGCGACAAAATCTATAATCTCATTTTTCAATAGATTGGGTTCGATGGAAGAGATTCTTACACGATCAATCCCCGGAACAGCATCCATGGCTTTAACCA
>WTJB01000047.1 GCA_011526335.1 Candidatus Arcticimaribacter sp. | reverse complement strand
GTGCAGAAGTAGGACAAAATTTAGAAATTTCTTATGTCGGTTTTGCAACCCAAGTGGTTGAATATACTGGCCAAGATAACCTAGATGTTGTCCTTGAACAAGAGCTTAGCGAATTGGATGAAATTGTTGTTACCGGTTATGGAACACGAAAAAAATCTCATCTTACAGGTGCTATTGCTAAGTTAACGGGCGAAAGTGTAGCAGCTATTCAGTCAACACGTGCAGATGACGCCCTAGCAGGTAAACTATCTGGGGTTTTGATTCAGAATCAAAATGGAGAGCCTGGAGCTGATCCTAAAATTCAGATCCGTGCTGCTTCATCCATTTCTGGCGACTCTAATCCTCTTGTAGTAGTAGATGGATATCCTATCTCTGGAAGTTTAGTAACGGTAAACCCAACGGATATTGAAAGTATTGAAATCTTAAAAGATGCGGCATCTGCAGCAATCTATGGATCTCGAGGAGCTAACGGTGTTATTTTGGTTACAACGAAGAAAGGAAAAAGTGGAAAGGCTAGTTTTAACTACAATGCTTATGTAAGTACTTCAAGCAAGTATGTTGACAATATTTTAATGTCTGGTCCAGAATGGGCAGCTCACTCTAGAAGAGAAATTGCTGCTGGAAATTGGGATTTGTCTCAAATTGATCCTGCTTTTGTTGAATACCGTTTAAGCGCTTATGAAGATTCTCCTGGGGCTATAAGCCCAGAAGACTGGTTGTTCAGAAATGGATCAACAGTAAACCATGACTTCAGCATGAGCGGAGGAAACGATGATGTAAATTATTACGCATCTGTAGGGTATCAGAACACAGAAGGTGTTGTAATTACCCAAGGATTTGAGCGTGTTAATGCACGTTTAAATGTGGATGCAAAACTTGGTGATAAATTTAAAACAGGATTAAGTTTCAATGGTTTTGTGTCCAACAGAGACATTGTTGCTCACGACATGCGTGATTTATTACGTGCGTATGGAGTGCACCCCGTTTATCATACTGCTGAGTCTATTGCTTTCGTTCAGCAATTAGATGCACAGGCACAAGCTATGGGCCTTTCACCTTTTAACAACGGATACCGTGGAGGTAGTGCACCTTTCAACAATAGTATCTATACGTTGCAACCTGGAGATACAGCACAAGATTGGCACTATGGTAGAGCCAACAACGGTATTGGTGGATCTGGAGATGCTGGTCCTGCAACTAAATTAGATAATGCTGATCGTTGGGAAAGAAATTACTTTGCCAATGCAACTTCATATTTACAGTATTCACTTATGGAAGGTCTTGATGTGAAAACTGTTTTTGGAGCAGATATCCGTGACACCCAAGAATACTATTATCAAGGTTTAGAGGCAGACTCTAGAGCACGAACTACGCAAACTGATTTAGATCAAGTTGATACCAAGCGCATTTCAATTTTAAGTGAAACAACCTTGAATTATACTAAAGTAATTGGTAGTCACGACATTGCTGCTGTAGCTGGTTTTGAATTCCAAAATCTTTACACCCGTGGAACTACCCTAAGAGGAACAAATGTACCTTATGGAGATATCATCAACTTCAACTTATTGAACCCTGCTGATATTTCTATCTCTGAGCGTGATGAAACCATTGCACGTCGTAGTGTTTTTGGACGTGTTCAGTATGCTTATGATGATCGTTATTTATTATCGGCTTCTGTAAGACGTGATGGAGATTCTAGATTTGGAGCCAACAACCGTTACAATGTATTCCCAGCTTTCTCTGCAGGTTGGAATGTACACAACGAAGCATTTTATAATTCTGAGCTTGTTAGTTTGCTAAAATTAAGAGTAAGTACAGGTTCTTTAGGTACCACCGCTTTCTTAGGAGCATACAACTCTTTGAGTTTATTGAATCCTCAGAATACTGCGCTTGGAAATGGATATCTAATTCCTGCTGATGTGGCCAATCCAGATTTGACATGGCAAACCAACACAGAAACAAACTACGGTGTTGATTTAGGATTCAAAAATAATCGTTATCGCTTTAGTGTAGATTACTATACTTCTGACATTGAAGATATTTTGATTAACCAAAGTGTTTCTGAAGTTTTAGGAACAACATCTATTCGACTGAATTCAGGTGATGTGCGTAGTTCAGGTCTAGAATTCGAATTGTCTGCTGGTCTTATCGAAAAGCAAGACTTTACATGGAATATTAATGCCAACCTTTCTACTGTAGAAACAGAAATTACAGACCTAGGTGGTTTGGATGAGTTACCTAGAGCACAGTACGGTCAAAGTGGTCGTGGTCCTATCTTTAGAAACTATGTAGGTGGTCAGATTGGTGAGATGTGGGGCTTAGAAACTACAGGTGAAGTAGAGATGCTTTACTTAGAAGATGGAACTAGACACCCCAACAACTCTACTGGTGAGTCTTATGTAGTTGATCAAAATGGTGATGGTATCATTGATAGAACACGTACAGTTGAAGAAGGTGGAGATCTTGTAAAAATTGGACAAAATACTCCTGACTTTTACTGGGGATTAAGTAGTTCTATGCAATACAAGAGCTTTGACTTATCTATGCAATTTCAAGGATCACAAGGTGGTGAAGTATATAACATCGACCCACTTTACTTTGAGTCTCAATGGTCAGGTCGTTTAGTTGATAGTTTTGATGCGAACAATGATGGTAGAGCAGATCACAACAACCAACATTATATTGGGAACAGAAGACAAACAGATTCTGGAATCCAAGATGCATCATACATCGCGTTACGTAACCTAACTTTAGGATATACTTTTGACGATGACTTTAATAGCAAATTAGGGTTGAGTTCTTCACGTATTTATGTAGCGGGTACAAACTTGCTTTACATTATGGGTGACGATTATACTTCATACAACCCTGAGGGTGTAGAAACTGGCAACGGTGGATATTTAGGCCCAACAACATATGGTGTTCAAGTAGGAGCTAGTCCTCTAGTGAGAAGCCTTACACTTGGATTAAACGTTAACTTTTAAATAAGGAAAAATGAAAAAAATATACTTTTTATTACTCGGCCTTTTGATCACGGCAACAGCCTGTGATAATGACTTGGACCAAGTACCACCGAATATTGCTAGTGCAGACTCTCTTAACGATTTTGAAGGAGTTCTCAATGCAGCATACTATTACCAAATCGGTTCTGTTACACCTTGGGCTGTAATGGGAGATTTTAGAGCAGATAATGCTTTGATGGATGAAGAACCCTATCCTGCTTTTGATCGCTTTAACGGTGATCTAGTAGACATGGAAGATCAATTCTTTGGTCCTTTTTATACTGCACTTTACAAATCAATTTTAAGTGCCAATAATGTAATCGACAATTCATCTGATCCTATTCAAGTGGGAGAGGCGAAATTTCTACGCGCATTATCTTACTTTAAGTTGGTTCGTGTATTTGGAGATGTTACGGTAACCTTTCTCCGTCACCCAGCACATCAGATGCTTCTATCTTAACACGTCAGTCGGCAACAACTGTTTATAATGACGTCATTATTCCTGATTTGAATGATGCCATATCTGCATTGAACAACAATGCGACGAATGGAAGAGCTTCTCGAATAGCTGCTCAAGCTTTATTGGGAAAAGTCTATGTTCATATGGGCAACTTCACCAGTGCTAGTACCCATCTTCAAGCAGTAGTGAATGGCGCTTCTGGCGCAGGGATTTCTTTACTGTCTAACTTTGCTGATATTTTTGTAAATGATTTGAACGATGAAGTGATTTTTGCCACGCAAATTTCTAGTTCTATTACAGATGAGTACGGATTTTCTGAATTTTGGTCTTGGTCAGGTGGTTTAGATACAAAGTCTCTTCAGCCTTTAGATGCAGACCTAATTGCTGCATTTGATGCGAGTCCAGGAGATTTAAGAAGAGGAGTTACCATCAACGAAACGTTAATGGCATCACCTAAGTTTCCACAAAGTGGTGGACCAGACTATGACTGGATTGAGATTCGTCTAGCAGATGTTATCCTTTTATATGCAGAAGCGTTAAATGAAAATGGCGATACTGCATCTGCACTTACACAGTTAAATCGTATTCGTACAAGAGCTGGTCTGGCTGATTCTTCAGCCTCAACACAAAGCCAAGTTCGAGATGCAATCCAAAAAGAGCGTAGATTAGAATTAGCTTTTGAAGGACATCGTTGGTTTGACTTAACCCGAACGGGTACTGCTCAATCTGAGTTAGGACTTAGTTTTGGTGATGAATATTATTTATTCCCTGTTCCTATTTCTGAAATTTTAGTTAGTTCAGGAAATATTTCACAAAATACAGGATACTAATTTTTTAAGTAAACCGAACAACCTAGGTAAAAGTTTAATTTTTAAATCTTTTACCTTGGTTGTTTTTATATTTCTAAGCTGCGCAGATCAGTACAAGAGGGCAAACGATTTAATGTTGTTTCACAACTTTTTAGAGAAATATAAAGCATGCCAAATGAATTTAATTGTTGTAACAGATCAG
>WTJB01000150.1 GCA_011526335.1 Candidatus Arcticimaribacter sp. | reverse complement strand
GCCATATTGTCTGTAATGGGTACGATAGGAAAATCAAAGTCTAAGGTTTCGGCGATAATTTCCTTTAGTGCAGTAGCACTAATGCTATCGGCTACAAAAGGTTGCATGACCGTGAACGCCATGTCGTGAATAGGCATCGCATCGATTTGATCAAAAAAGGAGGCCGGTAATGGGGTTATGTTTTGCGGAAAATACAAACCTCTGTCAGGAGCAATGCCTTGCACTACAGCTTCAGCAAAGGTAGCAGTTAGCGATGGGTTAGAAAGACTGTAATACATTACTTTTCGGATAAAATTTTGATTCCTTGGGTGTTGATTTTTGAGCAATAGGTGTCAAACTCTATAGCATATTCTCCTAAAGCTTTGGCCATAGCATGTGTGGCTTTTTCTGCAATATCTTTTCCTTTGCACAGGGCAAAAACGGAGGGGCCAGATCCAGATATTCCACTGCCTAAAGCACCTGCTTCATTTGCTGCTTTTTTTAGCGCATTGAATCCCGGGATTAGCGCCGAACGACTAGGTTCTACAATAACATCAATTAAGGCTCTGCCAATCAGATCGTAATCTTCTGTATACAAACCACTAACTAAAGCCGCAAGGTTTCCCCATTGTTGTATGGCTTTTTCCAAGAGGATTTTTTGTTTTAACACAGAACGCGAATCTGAAGTTTTTAATTCAATCTTCGGGTGGATAACAGCGGCATACAATTCGCTTGGGCTTGGTAAGGCAATGACATCGGGTTTTTTTCCGCAGCGCACAAGTGTAAACCCTCCCAACAAAACCGGAGACACGTTGTCTGCGTGCGCCGCACCGCTAGCCAATTCTTCTCCTTTCATGGCGAAGGGAATCAGTTCTTTGGCACTGTAAGGGGACCCCAACAAATGGTTGATCCCAAAGACTGCGCCTGCAGAACTTGCTGCACTACTGCCTATACCACTTCCTGCCTTGATGCCCTTATATATTTCAATTTCAAATCCACCGGAATAATTTTGAGCTTCCAACAGCGCTAAACCTGCAACACCGGCAACATTTTTCTTTGTTTCTAGGGGGAGGTTTTGGCCTTCTATCTTGGTGATATGGATGCCTGGTTTGCTTACTTTTCGAATGACCATTTCATCTCCTATGGGCTCCAAACAAAAGCCTAACACATCAAATCCGCAGGAAACATTAGCTACACTGGCAGGGGAAAATAGACGTACTTCTTGCATAATTTTAGCGTTTTCCAATTCGTATTATATCGGCAAATATTCCTGAGGCTGTAACGTCTGCTCCCGCACCTGCTCCTTTGACAATAAGGGGTTGTTTGGGATAGCGTTTTGTATAGAATAGAATAATATTGTCACTTCCTTCTAGATTGTAAAAATCGTGTCCTTCTGGGATTTGCTGTAATCCTACACTTGCTTTTCCGTTTTCTAGTTGAGCCACATATTTGAGTCGAGCCTTGTTGTTTTCTGCTGCCGATAAGAGCTTGTCAAAATGTTCTTTATGCTCCTCTAAAGATTCAAAAAAGCTATTGTTGTCAGCAGTATCTAAACAGGCTTGGGGTAAGAAAGATTCATTTTCTATTTCCCCTAACTCGATCTTCATTCCACTTTCACGAGCGAGGATTAATATTTTTCGGGCGACATCAATTCCACTTAAATCAATTTTGGGATCAGGTTCCGTATACCCTTCTTTTTGGGCTTCGATAACGACATCTTTAAAATTCACCCCAGGTTTGAAGTTGTTAAAGACAAAATTGAGGCTACCCGAGAGTACCGCTTGTATTTTGGTGACTTGATCTCCTGATGCAATTAAGTTGTTTAGGGTATCGATAACAGGAAGTCCCGCACCAACATTAGTTTCAAACAAGAACGGGCTGCTGTATTTTCGGGCAGCATGTTTTAGATTGAGGTAATTGTCTAGTGCGTCTGCACAAGCAATTTTGTTACAAGTAACTACTCCTATGTTGTTGTTGAGGTAACGTAAATATTCGAGTGCAATGTTTTCGTTGGCGGTGTTATCGACAAAAATACTGTTGCGCAGATTAAGTGATTTTGCGCGCTCAAAAAAGCTATCCGTATCTGTAATTTCATTACTTGCTTCTAATTGACTTTTCCATTCTTTGAGGTCAATGCCTTCCTCAGAGAAGAGCATTTTTTTAGAATTGGCGATAGCCATTACACGGATTCTTAATAACAAATTTTCGCGAAGGTATTCTTCCTGCTGCTCAATTTGTTCAAGAAGCTTGCTTCCTACATTTCCTACACCAATGATAAAAAGGTTGAGTTCTTTAACGTTGGTTTCAAAGAATGCTTCATGGAGCGCATTAAGGGCCTTCTTGGTGTCTTTTGCACTAATGATGATGGAGATATTCCGTTCCGAAGCGCCTTGGGCAATCGCACGTATATTGACATTGTTAGCCCCTAGGGTGCTGAACATTTTTCCACTAATGCCTTGGTGATTTCGCATATTGTCTCCTACCAACGCAACATTTACCATGTCATTTTCTACCGTGCTTGGCGAGACTTTACTTAAACTAATTTCAAATGCAAATTCATCATCAATGGTATTTTTAGCCAGTTCAGCATCTTGGGCACGGACTCCAATACAAATAGAATGTTCTGAAGAGGCTTGGGTAATCATGATTACGTTGATACCTTCTCTAGATAAAGCTTCGAATAAACGCTTTGAAAATCCAGAAATACCCACCATACCGCTTCCTTCTAGACTTACTAGAGATACGTCGCTAATATGACTTATTCCTTTAACTACGTGTTTGTTGGGATCAGCTAAATTTTGATTGATGACAGTTCCTTCATCTTCAGGGGCAAAAGTATTCTTGATGTAAACAGGAATATTTTTTTCAACTAAGGGTTGTAATGTAGGGGGATAGATGACCTTAGCACCAAAGTGAGACAATTCCATTGCTTCCAAATAAGAAAGCTGTTGAATGGGGGTAGCTTGACTTACCCATGTTGGATTGGCGGTATACATCCCACTGACATCTGTCCAAATTTCTAAACATTCAGCATCCAATACTGACGCTAATATGGCAGCGGTAAAATCAGAACCACCACGACCTAAAGTAGTCGTCTCTCCCTGGGCATCTTGTGCGATAAAACCTGGAACTAGGATAACTTCATGCGCTATCGTATCAAAATAATAGCTACAGTCGGCTTTTGTTTTATCCCAGTCAATTATTTTTTTGTTTTGTACTTCTGAGGCTGTAATAAGGTTTCGGGCATCTTTGAGTTGAATGTCAAATCCGTTGTGTTCAAAGACACGTTCCAATATTGTACTGGAAAGTAATTCTCCAAAGCTTGAAATTTTGGCCGTTGCTTTTGGGGTGATTTCTCGAAGCATATGAATTCCCTCCAAAAGGGTTTCCAAATGATTTAATTCGGTTTTTACAAAACTGATAATTCCACTTTGTTGTGTAGCTGGAATACAGCTTTTAATGACGGATAAGTGGCGTTCTTCTATGGTAGATAAATGGTTCAGATATTCGGGTTTTCCTGATGCTGCCCAATGCATACTCTCTACGAGTAAATCTGTTACACCTCCCAGGGCAGAAACAACAACTACTTTAGGTCCTTTTTCCTCTTTAAGAATAGAAACCACTTTGTTAATATTTTCTGCGTTGGCAACAGATGTACCGCCAAATTTGAATACTTTCATGGATACTGCGTTATATAGTTCTGTGTACTAGTGACGTACAAGATGGATAATAATAATATTGTGAAATTGAATGCTTTAGAAATGAAAAGATACGTTTTCAAAGGATGATGATATATATACTTTAACCCCACAAAGGGGTGGTTGTAAACAAAGTAGTTGTATTCATAACCAATACAATCACAAAAAACGATATTGTTGTGGTGGTAAGGTTTACTTTGTTTGCAAAAACATTCATAGCGCAAAAGTAAGTCAATTCAAGGGGATAAAAAAAAATCCCTGAATTTTTTCAGGGATTTAAATTTTAAATGGTTTTTACTTTTAAGGACAGCTGAGCTTCTTCCTTTATATGATCGATTTCGATCGCGTCGCCTTCATTGAGACGATTACTCACAATCTCTTCGGCAATCAGATCTTCTAAATATTTTTGAATTGCTCTAGAAAGGGGTCTTGCTCCGTATTTCTTATCGAATCCTTTTTCACCAATAAATTCTTTTGCTTTTTTCGTGAGTTTAAGGCTGTATCCGAGTTTTTCTATACGCTCTTGTAGTTGTTGCAATTCAATATCAATAATCTTCATGATATCTTCCTTCTCTAGCGCATTGAAGATGACGATATCATCTACGCGGTTTAAGAATTCTGGTGCGAAAGTTTTTTTAAGGGCGTTTTCAATGACCCCTTTTTCAATATCCTCTTCCTGCGCTTTTTGCGACTGTGTCGAAAATCCAACCCCCGTTCCAAAGTCTTTCAATTGTCGTGCTCCGATATTGGAAGTCATGATGATGATGGTGTTTTGGAAAATGATTTTTCTTCCTAAACTATCGGTTAAAAAACCATCGTCCAGTACTTGCAAAAGCATGTTAAATAC
>WTJB01000009.1 GCA_011526335.1 Candidatus Arcticimaribacter sp. | reverse complement strand
CAATTGCATTTGCGGCGAAAAAAGATCTGAAGTGCTGTCGCTTTTGGCTCTGCGCATTTGTTTTACAAAAAAGGTATTGACCAAAGGCATATCATCAATAAAGGTGATATTAAAGTCTTCATAAAAGGCAAATAACGCTTCATGCGGCGCCAAGGTCTCACGAAACATTTCTACGACTAATTTCTGGTCCTTTTTAAAGGTTTTGTTTTCTTCTGCTAAATACTTTTTAAAGTAAGGAGTTTCAAAGGCTTGTTGTGTCGCTTTTTGAATAAAGTCAAATTCAATGTCCCAAAGGGTCAGTTTCTTCTTCTTTAGTTGTTCGCCTAAACGAGGATGTTGCCCAAAAATTTGAAGGAATTTATTCTCTGTCAGTGCCTTAAACCCAGGAGAAACATCGGCATTGGTACGGAGTTTATTTTTCTGTATATCGTATTGTTCCGAACTATAAAGCCATATCGAACGTAAAAGACCTAAGTGAAGAAGATACAAACTTCCGACATCTTGTAAGCTTTTTTTGATTTGCTTTACTGCTTCATCCAAGTCTTTTGAATTCCCATTGGATTGTGCGTAAAGGGCTTGCATAATCTTTATTCTAATGTGTCGGCGCGTAAGCATGTGTCAGTACGTTTATGGGGACAAAATTAGTGAAATATTCCACGAAAAAGAACCTTTCATCAGCTGAATTATTCGCAAGAATAATTTCCTAGGACAAACAATTCCTTACCTTTGGAGTCCAAGAAATGAAAGAACTTCAATACCTCAATAAATATCTAAAAAAGTACCGCGGGAAATTGGTTCTGGGGATGGTAATCACTGTCATTGCTCGAATTTTTTCACTATTTGCCCCACGCTTGGTTGGAAATTCGATCACTGCTGTAGAACAATTTTATCAGCAGGAAAGACCAGATTTAGGAGAAATAAAGGCAACCTTATTGTTCAATATATTGCTTATTGTAGCTGCTGCTTTTATTTCTGGTTTCTTCACTTTTTTAATGCGTCAAACCATTATCAATGTTTCGCGCTATATCGAGTTCGACTTGAAGAATGAAATCTATCAGCACTATCAAAACCTGTGTACATCGTTCTACAAAAACAATCGGACTGGAGATTTAATGAACAGAATTAGTGAAGACGTTTCTAAAGTGAGAATGTACTTTGGGCCCGCTATTATGTACAGCATAAATACCATCGCGCTGTTTGTCATTGTCATTAGCTATATGGTGAGCATCGCCCCCACCTTGACCATGTACACCCTCCTGCCCTTACCTATTTTATCCATTACGATATACTTATTGAGTAAGGCCATACATATAAAAAGTACAGAAGTTCAAGAAACACTTTCTCAATTGTCGAGTTTTTCGCAAGAAAGTTTTAGTGGCATTGCGGTAATCAAGTCCTACGGGATTTTACCCAAAATAAGTGAAGACTTTAAAGCCCTCTCACACGTCAGTAAAGCCAAAAACATCAGCCTAGCAAAAACACAAGCCTGGTTTTTTCCGCTGATGATCTTATTGATCGGATTCAGCAATTTATTGGTGGTCTATGTTGGAGGAACACAATATATCGCAGGAGAAATTGAGATGGGTGTATTGGCCGAATTTATCATCTATGTCAATATGCTTACTTGGCCAGTAGCTACCGTAGGATGGGTAACCTCTATCGTACAACAAGCAGAAGCATCGCAAAAAAGAATAAATGCATTTCTAAACCAAAAACCCTCGCTTATAGACGGGACCAAAGAGCATGCGCTTCAAGAGGGTAAGATTGAACTCAAGGGGGTTTCCCTTACCTATCCCGAAACCCAAATTACTGCCCTAAAAAATATCAGTTTTACATTAAATCCTGGGGAAACCTTAGGCGTTTTGGGAAAAACAGGAGCAGGAAAATCTTCCCTACTCGATTTAATTTCACGTTTGTATGACCCTGATGAAGGGCAGATTTTTATGGACGAGAAACCCCTAGCGGAATATCGTTTAGAGGCCTTGCGTTCCGAAATGGGGTATGTTCCGCAAAATCCTTTTTTATTTTCCGACACCATCGAAAACAACATTCGTTTTGGGAAAGCTACAGCCAGCCAAGAAGAAATAGAAAATGCTGCAAAATTGGCCGATGTACACAAAAACATCATTGGGTTCAAAGCAGGGTATAAAACCCTTTTGGGCGAAAGAGGCGTAACACTCTCCGGAGGGCAAATACAACGCACTTCCATTGCTCGCGCCCTTATACGCAATCCGAAAGTTTTACTCTTTGACGACTGTTTATCTGCCGTCGATGCTGAAACTGAAAAAACCATCCTGAAAAATCTGAACAAGGCTGCAGAAGGAAAAACCACTATCATTGTAAGTCATCGGGTTTCTACAGTACAACAAGCCGATAAAATAATTGTCCTAAACGAAGGGGAAATTATCCAGCAAGGCACCCATCAAGAATTGATGAAAATCAATGGTTTCTACCAAGAACTTCAGGCCATTCAAGAGAATGAAAGCTTGGATTAATTTGTTTTGTTTAATTTTTTTTATCAAATTTGCTTTTGAAACCTTTTTTTGATAAACAAACTACTATTTGATTGATGGAAGCTGGACAAGAAGAAATTTATTCTAAAGTTCTACGCGCTGGAAGAAGAACTTACTTTTTTGACGTAAGGGAAACCAAAGCAAGTGACTACTACCTGACCATTACTGAAAGTAAAAAGTTTACCAATGATGATGGTAGTTATTATTACAAGAAACATAAAATCTACCTTTATAAAGAAGATTTTGAAGAGTTTAGATCTCTTTTAGGAGAAATGATGGATTTTATAATTTCTGAGCGAGGCAGTGAAGTCATTAGCGAAAGACATCAAAAAAATTATTCCCCTAATGAAGATTCAAATTATATCAGCTCTGACAACAAAGAGTCCTTTAGTGATTTGAATTTTGAGGACATATAACCACGAATAGAATTTAGTTTTACGCCCATCTCTAACGAGATGGGTTTTTTTATTACATTTAAGAAAAAACTTTTATGCGTAAGACCATTTCTATAGCTTTTTTTCTTTTAAGCTTCATTATCAATGCACAACTGAATAATTCTTATTATTTACCTCAAAATCAAGACTATGATCCTGCTATACCCACTCCCGAAAGTGTATTGGGTTTCACGGTTGGAGAATGGCATGTAAGTCATGACAAGCTCAGCGAATACATGCGTACACTAGCGAATGCATCGGATCGAATAAGCATTGAAAACAGAGGTAAAACATACGAAGACCGTCCCTTGTTGTTATTAACCATAACCCACCCGGACAACCATGCACGTATAGAAGAAATCCGAAATGAGCACCTTCAACTCACTGAGACAGGGGGTGAAAACCTATCGACTGAAAATATGCCTGCTGTCGTTTATCAGGGGTTTTCTATTCACGGCAATGAGCCTAGTGGGGCAAATGCTGGACTGCTGGTTGCTTATCATCTTGCTGCATCACGCAATGAAGAAGTACTGAACCTGCTAAAAGATGTGGTCATTTTATTTGATCCGAGTTTTAATCCTGACGGTTTACAACGATTTTCGCAATGGGCAAATACACACAAAGCCGAAAATATCAACCCTGACAATAACGATAGAGAATACAGTGAGGTTTGGCCCGGCGGAAGAACCAATCATTATTGGTTTGACATGAATCGAGATTGGTTACCCGTTCAATTGAATGAATCTAAGGCAAGAATAAAAAGCTTCACCCAGTGGCTTCCCAATATCTTGACAGATCATCACGAAATGGGGACGAATGAAACCTTTTTCTTTCAACCGGGAATTCCGTCACGGGTAAATCCTTTGACCCCAGACATGAATCAAAAACTAACCAAGGCCATTGGTAATTACCACGCCGAGGCGTTGAATGAGATTGGCTCTTTATATTATACAGAAGAAGACTATGATGACTTTTACTACGGAAAAGGCTCTACCTATCCTGATGTAAACGGTGCCGTAGGGATTTTATTTGAACAAGGAAGCTCTAGAGGACATGCACAAAACACAGACAATGGCGTGTTGACATTTCCGTTCACCATTCGAAATCAATTTACTACAGCACTTTCTACCTTACGTGCTGCACAAGAACTGCGCATTGATTTACTCAATCACCAACGTAAGTTTTTTGAAGATGGACGCCAATTGGGTGCAAAAAGCAAAGAAAAAGCCATCGTCTTTGGAAATGAAAAAGACCCGGTAACTGCCTACAGGCTAGCTGAAGTTTTAAAACGACACGACATAAAAATTCATCATCTAAAAGCGTCATTTGAGAAAAACAATAAAAAGTATAAGGCCGAGAATAGCTTTGTTGTTCCCTTAAACCAAAAGAAACATCAGTTGATCCGTGCAATGTTCAATAGACAAACAACATTTCAAGACAGCTTGTTTTATGATGTTTCTGCATGGACCCTCCCCTTGGCCTTTAATGTAAATGACGCGATAGAAAAAGATGTATCAAAAGCCGGCGCAGTCGTAGAATCCCTGCTGGTACCCCAAGACAATCCAACCCTAGAAAAAGCAGCTTATGCC
>WTJB01000179.1 GCA_011526335.1 Candidatus Arcticimaribacter sp. | reverse complement strand
AGAAAAAATGGAATTCCCGTTCCCCGAAAAGCAGAAGGGGCATTTTATCAAAAAATTGCCGCTTTACTACAGCACTTTGCTATTGACCGTATTCTTTTTTTGGGCGATCTATTTCACAGCGACCTCAACCGTGAATGGCATTTATTTGCTGCATGGGTCAAGCAGCAAGAAATGGAATTGGTGTTGGTGGAAGGCAATCATGATGTCATACCGGCTTGGAAATTTGAAAATTTAGGAATTAAAGTAATTAACACTTTAGAAGAAGAAGGTTTCTATTTTTCTCACTTCCCTACCGAACTGGACAAATACTTTGTTTTTTGTGGTCATGTTCATCCAGGTATAAAACTAAAAGGCTCGGGCTTGCAACGCCTCAGCCTTCCTTGTTTTTTTCAACGTAAACATCAACTAATCCTCCCGGCATTTGGGGCGTTTACAGGCTTGCATCTTCTAAAAGCCTCCCCAGAAGACCGTATCTATGTGACTACAGGAAAAGAAGTGATAGAGATTGAATAAAATATGCCATGGGGACGTTATCTTTGTCAAAAAAAAGAGCAATCGAAAACCTTTCGGATATATTTCATGCTTGTCCATCCCAAAAAAAGCTAGAAAAAGCTTTTTTAGCAGATGCCCCTATGATTGTATTGAAGGAGACGGTAGGTTCTGGATTTACATTCCGGATAGCGAGTTGTTTTGAACACTTACAAAAAACAACCCTCTTGATTTGTAATGATAGAGAAGGAGCAGCCTATCATTTAAACGATTTGGAACAATTGCTCGGCGAAGATCGGGTTTTATTTTTTCCTTCGAGTTACCGCAAAGCCTACGAGACAGAAACAACAGATAATGCGAATGTCCTTTTACGCTCTGAGGTTTTATCAAAGTTGAGTAATTCAAATAAAGCCCGAGTAATTGTAAGTTATCCCCAAGCGGTTTTTGAAAAAGTTGTCTCGCAATCTACATTACGTAAAAACACTTTAGACATTCAACAAGGCAGTAAACTGTCTTTAGATTTTGTCAATGAGGTTTTATTTGACTACAACTTTGAACGTGTCGATTTTGTCAGTCAACCAGGAGAGTTTTCTGTTCGTGGGGGAATTATCGACGTTTTTTCTTTTGCCAACCAGCATCCCTACCGCATCGAGTTTTTTGGAGATGAAGTAGAAAGTCTACGCAGCTTTGATGTAGCCACTCAACTTTCTATCAACCGTATAGCGCAAATAAAATTGTTGCCCAATACCAGTATCGGTTTTCAAAAGGCTACACGGAAAAGCCTTATTGAAGTTGTCGCTAAGGAAGGAATTCTATTTGTAGAAGATGTTGACCGGATAGGACAAAAACTAGACGGATATTTTAAAGAAGCCCAAAAGAATTTTGAAGCACTCAGCGGAGAAACTATGCACCTACCTCCAGAGCGTCTTTTTTTATCCAAGGCAAGTTTCGAAGCGCAAACCCACCTCCTCCCTAGCGCCAGCCTCTCGACCGCAGAAACACTAGAGACAAACGAGAAGATCAGCGTTAAACAAAGTCCCCAACCCGCATTTAACCGAAAGTTTGATCATTTGATTGAGTATCTCAATCAAAATCATGCGCGTGGATACACAAATTATATCTGTTGTAGTACTGCGCAACAAGCCCAACGCCTTCAAGATATTTTTGAAGAAATGGACCAAACAGTGCATTACAAAACACTCGTACAGCCCATTTTTGAGGGCTTCGAAGATCTCGAAGCCAAAGTAGCCTTCTTTACCGATCACCAAATTTTTGAGCGCTACCACAAATACCGTCTTAAATCTGGACATACCAAAAAACAGGCCTTAACCCTAAAGGAACTTACTCATTTGGAAGTTGGGGATTATGTCACCCACATTGATCATGGGATCGGAAAATTTGGAGGGCTCCAAAAAATTGACGTTGAAGGGAATCAACAAGAGGCGATAAAATTGATCTATGCAGATCGTGATATCCTATACCTCAGCATCCATTCATTACACAAGATTGCCAAATTTAATGGAAAAGACGGCAAGGTACCCAAGGTGTATAAATTGGGGTCTGCAGCTTGGAAAAGCTTAAAGCAAAAAACCAAGAAAAAGGTAAAGGAGATCGCTTTTAACCTGATAGAATTATACGCGAAAAGAAGACAAAAAATAGGATTTGCTTACGCCCCCGACAGCTACCTTCAGCTCGAATTAGAAGCGTCCTTTTTGTTTGAAGACACCCCTGACCAAAGCAGCGCCACCCAGGCAATAAAAGAAGATATGGAAAGTGAGCGTCCTATGGACCGCTTGGTCTGCGGCGATGTAGGTTTTGGCAAAACAGAAGTAGCCATACGTGCCGCCTTTAAAGCTGTTGACAA
Source organism: Candidatus Arcticimaribacter sp. (assembly GCA_011526335.1). GTDB lineage: Bacteria > Bacteroidota > Bacteroidia > Flavobacteriales > Flavobacteriaceae > Arcticimaribacter. The sequence goes on along the minus strand of WTJB01000179.1, from coordinate 2,201 downwards.
CGGCAAGCAGGTAGCGGTATTGGTTCCAACAACCATACTGGCCTTTCAACACTACAAAAATTTTAGTAAACGTCTAGAAGATCTGCCCGTGCGGGTAGATTACCTGAACCGCTTTCGATCTGCAAAAGAAAAAAAAGGAGTTTTAGAAGATTTAAAAGCAGGAAAAGTAGATATCGTAATCGGTACACATCAGTTGGTCAATAAATCGGTGGAGTTTAAAGACCTTGGGCTTCTGATTGTAGATGAAGAACAAAAATTTGGGGTTGCTGTAAAAGAAAAACTTCGTGCTTTAAAAGCCAATGTCGATGTATTGACCCTTACGGCTACGCCTATCCCCAGAACCTTACAATTTAGTCTGATGGCCGCGCGAGACTTGTCTGTAATTGCTACGCCACCCCCCAACCGCTACCCCATAGAAAGTGAAGTTGTCCGCTTTAATGAAGAAATCCTTCGGGATGGAATTTTATATGAAATGCAACGGGGTGGACAGGTATATTTTATTCATAATAGGGTAGAAAACATTCAAGAGGTAGCAGGTACCTTACAACGCTTGGTCCCTGATGCGCGCATTCGCATTGGTCATGGGCAAATGGATGGAAAAAAACTGGAAAAAAACCTTCTGGAATTTATGGAAGGGAAATACGATATTTTGGTCGCTACCACCATCATAGAAAACGGATTGGATGTCCCCAATGCCAACACCATCTTTATCAACAACGCAAATAACTTTGGTTTGAGTGACCTACATCAGATGCGAGGCCGGGTAGGAAGAAGCAATAAAAAAGCTTTTTGTTATTTTATTACTCCCCCATTAAGTGCCCTCTCTAGCGATGCCCAAAAACGCATTCAGGCCATAGAACAGTATGCCGAGTTGGGTTCAGGAATAAAAATTGCCATGAAAGATTTGGAAATTCGTGGGGCTGGAGATCTATTGGGCGGAGAACAAAGTGGTTTTATCAACGATATTGGTTTTGAGACCTATCAGAAAATTTTAAAAGAAGCCATTACAGAATTACAAGAAAATGAATTCAAGAGTCTATTCAATGAATTGGATCAAAAACCCAAGGTTTTTGTCAATGACGTTCAAATAGACACGGATTTAGAAATCCTTTTCCCAGACGATTACATCAATAGCGTTAGTGAACGCCTTACGCAATACAACCAATTGAGTGAAATAAAAGAGACGGCTGCCCTTGAACAATTCCAAAAGCAGCTGGAAGATCGTTTTGGTCCTTTACCCGTTCAGGCCATAGACCTGATGGACAGTGTACGTCTTAAATGGAAAGCGCAAGCGCTTGGGATAGAACGTTTGTTATTAAAACGCAATCAACTCGTTGGCTATTTTATTGCAGATCAAAAAAGTAAATTTTACCAAAGTGAGGCATTCAATACCGTACTGCAATGGGTACAAAACAGTGAAGGGAAAATTCAACTAAAAGAAAAACAAACCCGAAACGGACTCCGCTTACGATTGGCTATCCCAGAGATAAACAGTGTGCAGGAAGCCCTTGAAACTTTCCCCGATTTATAATTGTTTTAGGTCTTTGATTACCTGAAAAGCGATATTAACATCATCATCATTGACCAAAATGGTAAACTCATTTGAGGTCGAAATCACTTCCCGAATATTGACGCCCTCCCATGACAAGCGCTGGAAAATAAAGTAATAAATTCCTGGAATACGTACATTTTCGGTAGGTAACTTTATGGTTACCGAGGATAAGTCTTCAAACTTATCGATCAAGATTTCGTCTTTAAAATAGGTTTCAACATAGGGACTCAAATCACTACTAACGACTATCGTTGACTCTGACACACCTCTGGAGGAAGTATAAAAAACTTGATTGTTTTGATTGACTTCTGCTAAAAATTGCGCTTGCGCATTAAGCAAAGTATCTGAAATTTTAAAACTATAATCTACCAAAGAAGAGCGTACAGTGATGTCGCCAATTCCCTTTAATACCCGAACAATTTTGTGGGTGGATAAAAACTCCATATTATCCGAAATCCGTTTCAGGGCCATGACAATGGCGCCACTACGCGCACTTTTTTGCAACACTTCTTCAATTTCAGGTTGAATTTGTCGTGCCAAAGAAGTAAGGTTGATGATTCCTTGCGATAAGGCTGTGGACAAAAAAGGTTTTGTTTTAATGTAATGTTCTACAACAGAGGCTATGGTTTTCATAAGATATATTTCCACA
>WTJB01000095.1 GCA_011526335.1 Candidatus Arcticimaribacter sp. | reverse complement strand
AGTCCAAATAAATTCCTTTTTATCTAGAAACAAAATTGAGATAGAAAAAGAAATACCGCTATTCACATTACATTATAATCATCATTATTTATTTAAAATTTAAAAAAAAGAAAGTAAATAATAGTAGAGATGTTAATAATGTTCATCGGTGATGAAAAAGAATAGATTAGCTTTGTAAAAATGAATAAAAAGAAAAAAAACAAGCTGAAATCTTTAGAAAAGAAAGTCATTTCTTTTTTTAGGGCCAGCCCCAATAAGACGTACAATTATAAACAGCTCGCTGCAGCCTTGGGTATTCAAGATACCAAAACGCGTAATGAATTAATAAAAGCGATGCAGTTATGTGTACAAAACAAGACTTTGAAAAGTCCAAGTCGAGGAAAATATACTCTAAACCAAGACGCAACCCAATACAAACAAGGAAGACTAGAAGTTACGTCTAATGGAAATGGCTATGTTGTTTGTGAAGACCTAGATCAAGATATCAGAATTCCCCGAAAGCAACTCAACACTGCCTTTGACGGAGACCTTGTCCAGGTATATGTGTATAAACGTAAAGCTAAAAATGGTGCTCTTGAAGGAGAAATATCGAACATCATTGAACGCAAAAAAGAACAGTTTGTAGGCCAATTACAGATCGGAAATAATCATGCATTTGTGCTAACACGTGGGCCAAGAATGTACACTGACTTTTATATTGATAAAAAGCAACTTACCCCAGATTATGCCGATGGAGATAAGGTAATTGTTGCCTTTGAAGAATGGCCCAAGCGTGCAGATTCTCCTTTTGGACGCTTGGTCGAGTCATTAGGACCTCCAGGGGAAACGGCGACAGAAATGCACGCCATACTTTCGGATTACGGTTTACCTTTGCGTTTTCCGGATGGGGTAGAAGATGCCGCAGCAGCGATAGATCAAAGCATTACTGCAGAGGAAATAAAGAAACGTAGAGATTTTAGATCTACCCTTACGTTTACCATTGACCCCAAAACAGCGAAAGACTTTGATGATGCTTTATCGTTTAAAGTGTTGGATAACGATTTATATGAGGTGGGCATACACATTGCCGATGTATCGCACTATGTTACTCCCAATAGTATTTTGGATAGAGAAGCTTTTGATCGAGCAACTTCTGTTTATTTGGTCGATAGAGTCGTTCCTATGCTGCCTGAGGTTTTATCCAATGGAGTGTGTTCTCTTCGTCCACAAGAGGAAAAATATACGTTTTCCGCCGTTTTTACTGTCGATGCAAAGGGTAACGTCAAAAAGGAGTGGTTTGGTAAAACGGTTATTTTTTCTGACCATCGTTTTGCCTATGAGGAAGTGCAAGAAATTTTAGAAACTGAACAGCCTATTGTTTCTGCTTCCACATCTTTAAGCGGTTCGGAATATACCGTTTCTGATGAGGTCTTTGAGGCCGTGTTACACCTAGATAAAATGGCTAAAAATCTTCGTCAAGAAAGAATGAAAAAAGGGGCTTTGTCTTTTGATCGTGTAGAGGTAAACTTCAATTTGGATGAGGAGAATCAACCCCAAAGTGTATTTTTTAAAAGCTCAAAAGACGCCAATAAATTGATCGAGGAATTTATGTTATTGGCCAACAAACGCGTTGCTTCTTTTGCCGGGAAACGCCAAAAACCTTTACCATTTGTTTATCGTGTTCACGACGAACCTGATCCGGATAAACTATTCAATCTTCAAACCGTCGTGGGGAATTTTGGGTATGCATTGAACCTCAAAACAAAAAACATAAACCAATCGCTTAATAAACTTTTACAAGCCTCTCATGGTTCGCAAGAACAAAACCTGATCGATACCCTCACCATCCGATGTATGTCAAAAGCAGAATACACAACCCATAATATCGGTCATTATGGATTAGCTTTTGATTTTTATAGTCATTTTACCTCCCCAATACGCCGTTACCCCGATGTTTTAGTCCATCGTTTGTTGGAGACTTATCTGGATGATCAAACTTACCCTTATACTGACTCATTAGAGGAGGCATGCAAACACGCCTCAGTACAAGAGCAAATAGCCACAAAAGCGGAACGTGATTCGATTAAGTTTATGCAGATAAAGTTTATGCAAGACAAAATCGGGCAGCAGTTTTCTGGGGTCATTTCAGGGGTTACAGACCGCGGAATTTATGTAGAACTCAATGAAAATAAATGCGAGGGGATGGTACGCTTAAAAGATATACCTGGCGACTATTTCTATTTCGATGAACAACACCATTCTCTTATCGGAGAACGTACACAACAGCAATACCGTCTGGGCGATGAAGTAGAAGTAGAAATCGTTCATGCAGACTTACACAAACGCCATTTGGATTTTGCCCTTTTACCCAATACATAAATTATTTATACCTTGACATAAATTATATAGTCCATGAAAAAAGCCATCGTCCTAATCGCCTTGTTTTTCTCTACGGTAGCACTTGCTCAAAGTAAGACCGTAAAATTGTCCCCTTTTTCAGGCATTAAAGTTTATTCTGGCATTCACGTTAAACTTATTCCTTCCCAAGAAAATAAAATCGTCATTTCAGGTGAAAACATTGAAACTGTTGTAACTACCCTTAAAAAGGATATATTAAAAATTCGTCACTCTTTAGACCAATGGCTTAGTCCATCCAACACGTATATTGAAGTTTATTTTACAGAGACTTTAGATAAAATACACTCTTATCAGGGAACTAAAATTGAAAGCGAAGCTCTTTTAGAAACGACAAGCATAGAAGTAAAAGCAAGCGAAGGCTCACAACAGTTTCTCAACATAACCACAGAACGTTTGGATGCTTCTATAAATTCAGGGGCTACTTTGAACTTAACAGGGAAAGCCTCAACCCACGAACTATCTATTCTTGGCGGGGGCATATGCGAAGCGGAAGATTTTATTACCAACCAAACCATTGCTAAGGTAACTGCAGGAGGGGTAGCTTACATTCATGCCAATGAACTATTAGATGCAACTGTAAACATAGGAGGTACCGTTCGTATTCACGGTCAGCCCACAAAGCTGATTAAGCGAAAAAGAATTGGGGGGACAATAATGGAAATGAATTAAAAAAACCCACTTTAAAAAAGCGGGTTTTTTGAGGCACCGAGCGGATTCGAACCGCTGTACAAGCTTTTGCAGAGCTCTGCCTAGCCACTCGGCCACGGTGCCAAGGAGTGCAAATTTAAGAAAATTTATATCCTAATCTTTACTTTCTTTTACCTTTTCCTTCAACACTTACAGATCCGACATCTCCCCCTATAGGCGGATTGATTTTCGCTACTTTGACTTTTATCCATTCGATCGTGTTATGCTTTTCTAAAGCTTTTGCAATGATACGATCTACGACTACTTCCAAAAGTTTAGCTCGTTTTTGCATTTCTTCATTTACAATGTTATAAATGGAAACATAGTCAACAGTGTCTTTCAACTCATCTGTTTTTTCTGATACAGAGAGATCGGCTTTAAGACGAACATCTACACGATAATCACTTCCAATCTGCGCTTCTTCCTCCATACATCCATGGTTGGTGTAGATGCGTATATCATTTACATTAATTATTCCCATTTCTTTTTTCGGTAAATATAAAACCCTCTTCTTCCCTTTTCAATATCTTTGAACAAAATTTCATCATGAACGAAGAAAAGGACAGTCTAAATTTTTTAGAACAAATAATCGAAGAAGATCTTAGTAAAGATTATACTTCTTCAGATTTATGTTTTCGTTTTCCCCCAGAACCGAATGGCTATCTACATATAGGTCACCTAAAGGCGATTGCTATAAATTTTAACTTAGGCAATCGTTATCAAGCACCCGTCAATCTTCGTTTTGATGATACCAATCCTGTCAAAGAAAATCAAGTTTATGTCGATGCCATAAAAGACAACATTTCATGGCTCGGTTTCCAATGGAAAAATGAGTGTTATGCCTCGGATTATTTTCAACAATTATTTGACTGGGCTTTATATCTTATAGACCATGACAAAGCCTATATCGATCAACAATCTTCAGATGCCATTGCTGAGCAAAAAGGGACCCCTACAGTAAACGGTACAAATAGTCCTTATCGCAATCGACCCGTAAGTGAAAGCCGTCAACTTTTTTTAGAAATGAAAGAAGGCAAACACGAAGAAGGCTCTATGGTACTGCGCGCAAAAATTGACATGTCTTCCCCCAATATGCTCATGCGTGATCCTGTTATGTACAGAATTTTATTTCAAACGCATCACCGAACAGGAGATTACTGGTGTGTTTATCCGATGTATGATTGGACACACGGTGAGTCGGATTATATTGAAGGGGTTTCCCATTCTTTATGCTCGCTTGAATTTAAGCCGCATAGAGAGCTTTATGAATGGTTTTTGAATCAACTCCCTACTTCCGATCGCCGAAAGCCAAAACAGCGTGAATTTGCCCGTTTAAATTTATCTTATACGGTTACCAGTAAACGTAAACTTGCTGAATTGGTCGAAAAACATCATGTTCAAGGATGGGATGATCCCCGTATGCCAACCTTAGCGGGGCTTAAAAGACGAGGATATACCCCAGCCTCCCTTATCAATTTTGTGAATACAGCGGGTGTTTCAAAACGCGAGAATCTAATTG
>WTJB01000319.1 GCA_011526335.1 Candidatus Arcticimaribacter sp. | reverse complement strand
TCATTAAAAAATATATTGAGAAGCATTATCCTGACAAAAAGATTTTAGGGTCTCTTTTAACCCTCCCTTTGATAAAAAACCTAGCCAAACTTTATCATTTATCAGAATTGGGGTTTGCGGATGGGTTTAAACAATATGTTGAATTTGTCCAAAGAAGGAACTTACAGCAGCCCGGCTTTTTGCCTAAAGAAGAATTGATAAAATTCAATGAACGCATGGGACAACCCAGTCATAATGCGTTATTGATGGGTTATTTAGAACAAAATCTTGAGTTTGATGTATTGGCGTTTAGCGCTAAGGCAAGCGCATCAAAATGGACAGGAGAAAAATTGAAAAATGAATTTATAGCGGCTCAAAAGACCAGTTACCAAAAGCAAATTTCTTCCCTACTGCAGAAACGAACAAGTATCGATTTAAAGCTTAAAAAACAAAGTTTTAGCAAAGACTCCATTCGCTTTAGTGTAGAAGAAAAATCGGGATATACGCTTCCTTTCGACGTAGCGCTCTTACAAAAGGACAGTGTCGTCTCGCGTAAAACATACTTTCCCACAAACAAAAAGAGAATCCTACAGTTTTCTAAATCAGAAGCGGACTATCTCCAGGTTTATTACCCTGAAATTCCTGATTTTAATCCGCGAAATAACGTTAGAAAATTAAAGGGTTTTAGCAAGCCGTTTAAATTCACCTTTGTCAAAGACATTGAAGACCCCAAAAAGAACCAAATCTTTTTTAACCCACGCTTGAATTTTAACATCTACGACGGTTTAAGTTTTGGGGTGCGTTTGAATAATAAAACCATTAAAAGTCGTCCCCTAACGGTGGTGGCACAACCCATTTATTCTAGTTTAGAACGCACATTGATCGGCTCTTTTTCTGCCTCTTATCTCAAGTATAAAGAAAATAGCCGCAATCATTTTACGCAGTTGGGTTTTGTGGCCAATAGTTTTCATTACGACCAAGGGCTACGCTATACACTATTTCTGCCCTATCTAAATTTTTATCTACGCAACAACGACCTTCGCAACAACAAAAGGGAACTGATCACCCTTGCGGGATACCACGTAAACCGCGAGCAAAACAGTAATGCCCTAAATCATCCCAACTATAATGTGGTAAGTTTGAGTTATCTGTTTTCCAAAAATGAAGCCATTGATTATTTTACCTTTAAAGGAGGACTTCAAGCCAGTGATCAGTTCGGAAAAATGGAAACCACCACTGAATTTAGAAAGTTACTTCGCAGTGGGCGACAATTCTCTTTTCGTGCCTACACCGGGAAGTTTTTATGGCACAGTACCCCTACCAATTTTTTTGATTTTTCGTTAAACCGACCCAACGATTATCTTTTTCAGTATAACTTTCTCGGACGATCAGAAGAAACCGGCCTTTATAGCCAACAATTTATCATGGCTGAAGGCGGATTTAAAACGGCAATCCCCCAACCCTACGCTAATGATTTTATCCTCGCCACCAATTTGAGTATAGGCGTATGGAAATACCTAGAAGTTTATGGCGATTGGGCGATGATTAAACGAAAAAACCAAGCTGCTAAAGGCTATTTTGATACAGGGTTACGATTGAATATTCTACCCGATTATTTGGAGCTTTACTTTCCTGTTTACAGTAGCTTAGGCTGGTCTTTTGATGCGGGAAATTATGACGAAAAACTTCGCTTTGTCATTACAGTAGATCCAAAAGCTTTGACGGGACTTTTTTCACGAAAATGGTTTTAAAGCTTCACTTTCAGGGGCTTACCCTCGGGAGGCGCTTTCCCTCAAAAAAATGTATATTTGTACATCTTAAAATCGTCCATGGAATCCATCACTGTGTCTTCTTCAAAACTTAGTTACAAGGCCTTTAAAGCCCAATTACTTGAAGATTACCGTACAGTATGCCTCAGCAGAGAATGCAGCCTCTTGGGGAGAAAAGAAGTCCTAACCGGAAAAGCCAAGTTTGGTATTTTTGGGGATGGCAAAGAATTGCCCCAACTGATTCTTAGCAAGCATTTTAAAAATGGGGATTTTCGATCGGGCTATTACAGAGATCAGACCATAATGATGGCTCAGGGTTTACTGAGTCCACAACAGCTTTTTGCGGCCTTGTATGCGCATCCTGATCTTGATGCCGAACCCATGTCGGGGGGGCGACAAATGGGAGCACATTTTGTAACACCCAGTCATGATGATCAAGGCAACTGGTTAGACCTTACCCTTCAGAAAAATCACAGTTCGGATATCTCTCCTACTGCTGGTCAAATGCCTCGGCTTGTAGGATTAGCTCAGGCATCTAAAATATACAGAAACAGAGCTATCAAAGGCAGGGAACATTTTTCTAAAAAGGGAAATGAAATCGCCTGGGGAACCATAGGAAATGCCAGTACAAGTGAAGGCCTTTTCTTAGAAGCCATAAATGCTGCTGGGGTACTTCAAATTCCGATGGTCATGAGTGTATGGGATGATGACTATGGTATTTCTGTACACAACGATGATCAGACAACCAAAGGAAGTATTTCTGAGGCCTTAGCGGGCATGCAACGTACAGTTCGCCATAAAGGAATCGAAATCATAAAAGTAAATGGTTGGGACTACCCTGAATTGATAACCGCCTATGCCAAAGCAGAAGCGCTAGCAAGAGAAGAGCACGTTCCTGTGCTTATTCATGTTACAGAGCTCACCCAACCCATAGGACATTCTACTTCAGGTTCGCATCAACGCTATAAGTCGAAAGAACGCCTCGAGTGGGAAAAAGAATACGATTGTAATCGTCAATTTAAGCATTGGCTTATTGATAAAAATATTGCCACTGAAAGCGAATTGTCCAAAATAGAAGCCGACTGTAAGAAAGAGGCTAAAGAAGCCAAGGCCATTGCTTGGAAAGCCTATCAAGTCCCTATCCTAGAAAAACGTAAAGGCTTAGAAGAAATCTTGTTGGACGTTCTAAAAGAAAGTGCTAACGATGCCAATATTAAATTGGTGGTAAAGGAATTGCGATCGATTGCAGAACCAACGTATATGGATTTACTTCGAATTGGTCGAAAAACACAACGTATTTTAGGACGACTTGGACACAAAGTTGGTGCGCTATCGCAATGGGTTGCTTCGTTACAAGAAGAATTGCGTCCAAAGTACAGTTCGCACCTGTACAGTGCCTCCAAATTTCAACTGGAAAAAATCCCATCCACCCCTATACGCTATGCCGAGAAGCCTGAAAAAGTGGACGGTAGAATTGTCATTCGAGACAATTTTGATGCCCTTTTATCCAAAGACGATCGCTTGGTTATTTTTGGCGAAGATGTCGGGGTAATCGGAGACGTAAACCAAGGCCTAGAAGGCATGCAAGAAAAGCATGGGAAAGACCGTGTTTTTGATACGGGAATCAGAGAAGCCACAATCATTGGTCAAGGAATTGGAATGGCCCTGCGCGGACTTCGACCCATAGCCGAAATTCAGTATTTAGATTATATACTCTATTGCTTAAATACATTAAGTGATGATTTAGCCTCTTATCTCTACAGGACTGTTGGACAGCAATCTGTACCCTTGATCATTCGTACAAGAGGGCACCGTTTAGAAGGGATATGGCACAGCGGTTCGCCTATGGGAGGTATTCTACATCTCTTGCGCGGGATTAACATTGCCGTACCGCGAAATATGACTCAAGCGGCCGGCTTTTACAATACCTTACTTCAAGCGGATGAACCTGCTTTGGTCGTTGAGTCTCTTAACGGCTACCGATTAAAAGAAGACCTTCCCTCCAATTTAGGAGAGTTTTGCCTTCCCTTAGGGGAAATAGAGGTCTTAAAAGAAGGTACAGACATTACGCTAGTATCTTACGGTTCTACCCTGCGCTTGGTGGAAGAAGCGGCAAGAGAACTGACTTTGCAAGGGATTTCAGCTGAAGTTATTGATATCCAAACCTTAATTCCTTTCGATCGTAGCCAACAACTGAAAGAGAGTATTGCAAAAACCAATCGGGTATTGATTATTGATGAGGATGTGCCTGGAGGTGCTTCGGCCTATATTCTACAACAGTTACTTGACGTACAGGGAATTTTCCCGTTATTGGATCATGCTCCACAAACGTTGACGGCAAAAGCGCATCGTCCTGCCTACGGTAGTGATGGTGATTATTTTTCAAAACCCTCTGTAGACGATATTTTTGAAAAAGCCTACGCGATAATGCACGAAAGCAATCCTAGCCGCTTTCCTGCCCTTTAGGTGGAAATAATTTTTACGATCAGTTCCTTCAACAGACTTTCATTGTTCATATTTACTGCACCTAGGCCTTTGCTTTTTAAATCCATCTCTTTGAGGACAGCAATCACCTTTGCGCTTTGTCGCAGGGAATAAAACCGTGCTGCATTTTCGTATTCCTTTATAAAATATGGAGATATTCCCAAGCGTTTTGAAGCTTCATTACGATTGGGTAACCCATGATACAATAAGATTTTCTGAAAGTAATTGAACAGCATAGGAAGAATCAGTTGTACCGGGTGGTTTTTTGCATTTTCTGCCATGTATTTGCCGATACGCAAGGCAAGAGGCATGTTTCTTTGTCCCAAAGCCTTTTGCAATTCGAAACTGTTGAAATCCTTACTGTACCCGATATGATCTTGAAT